>CAYZCC010000044.1:0-13116 GCA_964476805.1 uncultured Desulfobacula sp. | reverse complement strand
CTACGATAACAGGGGGCAGCTGGGCAAGCAGGGTGGTCATCATGATCAAATGCCATTCAGGAGCCTCCTCCACAGCTTCAAGCATCTGCTTGATTCCCATTACAATGGTATACATATCCTTGTCCGTGGTGATGAGCAAGGGCCATAGATACTGGTTCCATCCATATATGAAAAGGATAACAAACAAGGCGGCAATATTGGTTCTGGAAAGGGGCAGAAGAATATCCCTGAAAAATCTTAAAGGCCCTGCACCATCTATTCTGGCAGCTTCCAGCAGTTCATCGGGAACCGTTAAAAAAACCTGCCTGAACATGAAGGTGGCTGTGGCAGAAGCAATGAGCGGAACACTGAGTCCTGCATAGGAGTTTAACATGTTAAGATTTGCCACAACTTCATAGGTTGGAAGAATCCTGACCTCCACAGGCAGCATCAGGGTGATAAAAATCATCCAGAAAAAAAACATCCTGAACCTGAAATTAAAATAGACAATGCTAAAGGCAGAAATGATGGAGATGGCTATCTTTCCAATGGCGATCATCATGGCCATGACCATGCTGTTAAAAAGCATGATGCCCACTGACTGTTCCTTTGCATTGCCAACACCCTGGAAAAGGGCGGTTTTCAGGTTTTCAAAAAACTGTCCCCCGGGCAGAAGGGGGATGGGTGAGTGGGCAAGCCTTACCATGTCGTGGCTGGCTGCCACAAAGGTAAGCCATAAAGGAAAAGCAATGATTGCAATTCCTGCAATGATGATAAAGTGGTTTAAAAAAAAGGAGAAAGATCTCTTTTCAACCATAATTAATATTCCACCCTGCGCTCAATATATCTGAACTGGATAATGGTAAAACCGATGACAATGGCCATAAGGATAACAGACTGGGCAGCTGATCCCCCAAGGTCAAGGCCTATGAAGCCGTCGTCAAACACTTTATATACAAGGATCTGGGTTGCATTGACCGGCCCGCCCTTGGTCACAGCATGGACAATGCCGAAGGTATCAAAAAAAGAGTAGACCATATTCACCACCAGCAGAAAAAATGTGGTGGGGGTGAGCAGGGGGAAGATAATTGTCCAGAAACGTTTGACAGGCGAAGCCCCGTCAATGGCAGCCGCTTCAATAAGGGATTTTGGAATGGCCTGCATGCCGGCAATGAAAAACAGAAAATTATAGGAGATCTGTTTCCAGGAAGCTGCAAAAATAATAAGCATCATGGCATGGTTGCCGTTGAGCTTGTGGTTCCAGGCTACCCCAAAGAACTTTAAATAATAGGCAAGAATTCCCAGAGTTGGATCAAACATGAACATCCACAGGGTGCCTGCAACAACCGGAGCTACGGCATAGGGCCAGATTAAAAGGGTCTGGTAGATGGTGTTGAATTTAAGAACCCTATCCACCCTGGCTGCAAGGATCAGTGCAAACCCCATGGAAAGAGAGGTAGTGCAAAGGGAAAAAAACATTGTTTTTAAAAAGCTTGCCCTGTAATCCATGTCTGCAAAAAGATCAAAAAAGTTTTCAAGCCAGATAAACTCTGTTTTAATGCCAAATGCATCTTCCAGCAGAAAAGACTGGTAAAGGGCTTGGGCTGCCGGCCAGAAAAAAAAGACCAGGGTAATGATAATCTGGGGCAGCACCAGAAGATAGGGCAGAAATGAGGATTTGAAATGGACCTGTTTTATCATGGATTTTTTAAAGTATAAGACCTGGGAAACAGCAATAATGTTTCCCAAGCCTTGTCCTTTTTTTACCTATCTGTTGGCTTTCTCAAATTTTCTTAAAAGTTTATTACCTTTTTTCACAGCACTGTCCATGGCATTGGAAGCCGTTTTGGAACCATTCCACAAAGCTTCCATCTCATCATTGATAATATCCCTGATCTGAACAAAATTGCCAAACCTGATCCCCCTGGAATTTGGAGTCGGGGTATTGAGGCTTAATTGTTTGATGGCTGTATCAGTGCCTGGGTTTGTCTTGTAAAAACCCTGTTTTTTTGACAGCTCCCAGGCCGCTTTTGTAATGGGGACATATCCTGTCTCCTGATGCCACCATGCCTGGACCTTGGGAGATGACAGATAGTTCATGAACTCTGCAACCCCTTTGTAGTCATCTTTGCCATGGCCCCTTAAAACCCAGAGGGTTGCGCCTCCAATGATGGAATTTTGGGGTTTTTCAATAAGCTCAGGATAGAAGGGGAGCATGGCCTGGCCAAATTCAAATTGGGCCTGTTTCTTGTCCCCGCCGTAGTAGGCTGAAGAGTTCATCCACATACCGCACTTTTCATTGATAAAAAGGGGAAGGCTGTCACCACGGCGGCCGCCGTACTGGAACAGGTTCTCCTTTTGCCATGCAGCAACATCTTCCATTACTTTTATAACCCCATTGTTATTAAAGCTCAGCTGTGTATCAAAGCCTGCAAAGCCGTTTTCCTTTGTGCCCATGGCGATATCATGCCATGCTGAAAAGTTCTCAACCATAACCCAGGACTGCCACCCAAAGGAAAAACCGCTCTCATAGCCGGCCTCTACAAGCTTCTGGGACGCTTTTTTTATTTCAGCCCAGGTTTCCGGCACCGATGTGATGCCGGCTTTTTTAAAGGCATTCTTATTATACCAGAGTACAGGAGTTGAACTGTTAAAGGGCATGGAAAGCAGTTTGCCTTCAGAGGTTTGGTAATAACTGATAACTGCAGGAAGAAATTTGGATTTATCAAGTTTATACCCTGCATCGTTCATCAGGTCTTCTATAGGGTATACTGCACCCTTTGCTGCCATCATGGTGGCAGTACCCACCTCAAACACCTGGACGATATGGGGCTGTTTTTTTGCCCGGAATGCTGCAATGGCTCCTGTCATAGCCTCTGTGTAAGTGCCCTTGTAAACAGGGACAACCTCGAACTGGGACTGGGTAGCGTTAAAATCACCGGCGATTTTATTAACACGCTCTCCATTGACACCTCCCATGGCATGCCACCATTGAATCGGGGTCGCTGCCATAACCGGTACAGCACAAAAAGTAAGGAATAAACAAAAAATAAAACCTGACTTGATACCGACATTTAATTTCATCTTTTACCTCCGTTTTTAAAGTTATCAACCTCCTGCCAAACCGGAGGCTTGAATTGTGAACCGCTCAAAGTTAGTGGCTGTTTATCCAACAGCTAAAAAAATCTAACTGCCCGTTTCTTTGATAATTATTTTTTATTTACGATAGCAATAATACCAAGATACTCAATTTACTGATCCTGGAATTTTAATCATGGATGTTCAAGTACAGCCTTCCAGATATCTACCATTGTTTCATTTGAGAGATAAAAATATTTGATCAATGCTTTGTATTTCGATTTTTTACATACTGAAACTGAAATTCTGGCAGCTTTCTGTGGGGGATAGGCAAAAACGCCACAGGATACTGCCGGAAATGCAATGGATTCACAGCCATGGGTCAAGGCCAGATCAAGGGTGTTTTTATAAGCTGAAAAGAGGAGGTTTTCGGGATTTTTATCAATATTGTACCTGGGACCAACCGTGTGGATGACAAATCTGGCCTTTAAATTTCCAGCTTTGGTGATCCTTGCCTCTCCAGTGGGGCAGCGAATCCCGTTTTCCGGTCTGACTTTTTTACACTCTTCCAGTAAATCAGGCCCGGCAGCAGAGTGGATAGCACCATCCACTCCACCGCCTCCAAGCATTCTTGTATTGGCTGCATTTACAACAGCATCCACAGATGCATGGGTGATATCCCCTTTAATAATTTTTATGTTACACATATTTTTTTTTATCACTTGTTTTTTTTATCACTTGTTTTTTTCTATGGCAAGAAATTAATCAAAATATTGACGACGCTCCAGACAATTGATATAAAAAATAAAAAAAATAACAGTTAAAACAGTTTGCAATGGAATATAGAATAATTAACAGGGATCTATTTGATTTTGAAATCGGCTATCTGACCAAAAGCCCATGCCGGGTCTGCGAAAACAGATCTCAACTCCCCAGATGTCATGATACGTGTACTATTCTGGATAAACTTCAGACGATACTTGCAAGGGGTATCTCATCCCAGTCATCCAGCGTAGAGAGTTAAGGGAGAAAACACAGGTCAGACATCTCATAAATGTTTAATTAACCAGATGGGTTTACAGCAAAATGAGAGACCCGATTATTAATGCATTACAGTTGGGGGAAAAAGGAGTGGTCAGCCTGATCGGTGCAGGCGGTAAAACAAGCCTGATGTTTCTTCTTGCAAAAAAACTTTCACAATTTAAAAAAAAGGTTCTGACAACGACATCCACAAAAATTTTCATGCCGGAACCGGATGGGTCACCTGATACGATTATTGAAAATGATGTTGATGAACTTATTAAAAAAGCAAAAGTAAATGCAGACCATTTTCACCACTTTTCTGCTGGCAGGGGATATGATACAGAGTCTGGAAAAGTCAAAGGGTTTACACCCGAAACCATTGATCATTTATGGCATAAAAAAATATTTGACTGGATTATCGTTGAAGCAGATGGGGCCAAACAAAAACCTCTTAAAGCAAGCAACCTGAATGAGCCTGTAATCCCGGAATCAACGACCCATTTAATTCTTGTCACAGGACTTGATGCTGTGGGGAAAAAACTTGATGATCATTATGTCCACCGATCCAAAATATTTTCAGACAACACAGGCCTTGACATGGGAGAGAGTATAGATGTGCAATCCATTGCATCATCCATAGGGTTTGAAATAAAAAAAGCGCAATATTTCTGTTCCTCCTCACTGAATTTTGTCCTGTTAAACAAAGCTGACACACCATTAAGGCAGGCATCGGGCATCAAAATTGGAAAAATATTAAAAAAAGATAAACATATTGAAAAAATCATCATCGCATCTCTCAGGAACACTATGGAAATAAGAAATATTTTATAAACTGTCCGGAAGAAGAGAATTCATATTTATGGCAGCACCCGAAAAAAAAATTGCCGGAATTATACTTGCAGCAGGATCCGGTGTAAGAATAAGCAGAACAAAGCAGCTGCTGCCGTTTAACAACAGACCCGTTCTCAGTCATGTCATTGAAAATACAAAGCAGTCAACTCTTTATGAAACAGTGGTTGTCCTTGGACATTGCGCAGATAAAATCAAAAAAACAATTGATTTTTCAGGCACAAAAACGGTCATCAACCATAACTATTTGAAAGGTCAAAGCACATCTCTATGAAGGGACTTGAAAATATCTCGCCAATTTGTGATGCCGCCATGTTTCTTCTCGGGGATCAGCCCCTTGTTTCCAAATCCACTATCAATACAATTATAAAGGCTTTTAAAACATCCAGCGCTTCCATTGCTATCCCTTACTATAATGATATCCGTGGCAACCCGGTCATCATTGCACGGTCTCTGTTTCATGATTTAAAACAGCTGTCCGGTGATACAGGGCCGCGGATCCTCTTTAAAAAATTTCATGACTCCATCCTGAACGTGCCGGTTAATGACAAAGGAATCCTTTTTGATGTGGATACCAAAGCTGATTATAAAAAACTGATGTCAAGATAAAAAGATGTTGACCTGAAGAGTTTGTATACGGCATACAATTTCAGCTGTTATGATTAACTTGGAAATTTTATGCTTGACTTGGTAAATTTATTCTCATAAAGAGTTTAATTAAACAGCGGGTCAGAACTTTTTTACTTTAGAGGTTACATGTTCAAACAAATATGTTGATATCTATGGTCAACATATTTGTTTGAACATTTATTAACTCTAACAAAAATCAGGAGGACTTATGAAAGCCAAGAAGTATGTACTAACTGAACAGGACATGCCGCGAAAATGGTATAACATTATGGCGGACATGCCAAATCCAGCGGAACCGGCTCTGCATCCCGGCACAGGGCAACCCGCAGGCCCAGAAGACTTTGCTCCTATTTTCCCAATGAATCTTATTGAACAGGAGGTCAGTACTGAAAGGTGGATTGATATCCCTGATGAAGTTCTTGATAAATTAGCCATCTGGCGTCCTTCTCCTCTCTTTAGAGCCCATGCACTTGAAAAAGTCCTTGATACCCCTGCAAAAATTTTCTACAAAAATGAGGGTGTGAGCCCCGCAGGCAGCCACAAACCGAATACAGCCCTTGCACAGGCATACTATAACAAAATAGCAGGTACAAAAAAAATACTCACTGAAACAGGAGCCGGTCAGTGGGGCAGCAGCCTTGCCATGTGCTGCTCTTTTTTTGGTCTTGAGTGTAAAGTGTTCATGGTAAAGATCTCATATAATCAAAAACCATACCGCCGTCTCATGATGCAGACATGGGGTGCCAACTGTACAGCAAGCCCCAGCAATGAAACTGAATCAGGCAGATCCATACTGGCAAAAGATCCGGATTGTCCGGGAAGCCTTGGTATGGCAATAAGTGAAGCAGTGGAAGAAGCTGTCATGGAAGAGACAAGCAAATATGCTTTAGGAAGTGTACTCAACCATGTAATGATCCATCAGAGCATCATAGGTCTTGAAGCACAAAAACAGATGAAAATGGCGGGTGCCTATCCTGATGTTATAATCGGCAGTGCAGGCGGTGGAAGTAATTTTTCAGGGCTTGCATTCCCGTACGCTCTGGACAAAATAAATGGGAAAGATATTGATATTATTGCAGTAGAACCCATGTCCTGTCCGACCATGACAAGAGGCCTCTTTGCCTATGACTTTGGAGATACAGTCATGAAGACCCCATTGATTGCCATGCATACACTGGGACACAATTTTGTACCGGAACCAATCCATGCCGGCGGTTTAAGATATCACGGCATGGCGCCTTTGGTAAGTCAGCTTATTCTCGATAATATTATCAGGCCGGAAGCTGTTTCCCAGACTGAAACGTTTAAAGCAGGCGTAACTTTTGCCAGATCAGAAGGATATATAAGTGCTCCAGAGTGTAATCATGCCGTTGCCATGGCTATAAAAGAAGCGCTTAAAGCCAAAGAAGAGGGTAAAGAGAAGACAATACTGTTTAACTGGAGTGGTCACGGCCTTATTGATCTTGCTGCCTATGAGTCGTTTTTTGCAGGCAACCTGGCAGATCATGAACTGCCGCAGGAACAAATTGATACCGCATTAAAAGATATTGAACAACTGCCCAAACCACAACAGGCAACCTGACAGGCCGCCTGCATTAAACAGCAGTTTAAACAAAACATGAGATGCAGCGGGGCTATTTAAAAAATGGTCTCGCTGAAATTTTAACCGGTGCAAACAACAATTTGCCTTAAAGACATAAAAAGCCAATTTTCAAATGAATAACAAATCAGATCGCCTTCCAAAAGAACCTCCACCAGATGATTTTTACATACGCTGCCCAAGACTCGGGCATCAAATAAATTTTCCATATTGTGAAAAAGAGAATTCAGGGCTGCCCTGTTTTAAAACACTTGACTGCTGGTATCACTATTTTAATGTCCACCATTTTCTTAAAAACAAATTGAGCAGGGAGGAAGTTAAAAAAATATTTATTGACAAAGCAACACCAAAGGCGCTCTCTCTATTGGAATTAATTGAAAAAGCAAAAGCAAGAAAAGGAAATTGAATTTTTAAATATTTTAATCAAAAAAGCCAAAGAGGGAAATGCCCACTCTATCTCACAGAATCAAACGCTTTTTTAAACCCTTCAAAAGAATTTTCTATGGTTTTATCAGGCACTGCATAGGAGAGGCGGAAAAACCCAGGGCCGCCAAAGCCTGCGCCTGGAACAGCAAGAATGTTCTGCGCCTTTAACACATCCATGAATTTCACATCATCTTTAATCGGGCTTTTCGGGAAGAGATAAAATGCACCCTCTGGCACATCAAACTCATAACCTGCTGCCTTCAATCCTTTGCAGAATATATCCCTGCGCTTTTTATAGATATCACTATCCACTGTTACTCCCTGGAGTCTGCCGATCACCTGCTGGAAAAGCGCTGGCGCATTGACATACATCATGGTGTTGGTTACGCCGGCAGCGCTTGCTATCAGCGCGGCATCCTCAGCTTTGGGATTAATGGCAAGATATCCGATTCTCTCCCCTGCTAAAGAAAGCTCCTTGGAGTAGGAGGTCAGGACTATTGTGTGGGGGTAGACATCAAATACAGAAGGCACTTCAACATCATAGGCAATTTTTCTGTAGGGTTCATCTGAAATCAGATAGATACGTCTGCCATATTTTCTGCTTACCTTTTCAAGAACGTCTCCAAGCTTTTCAAGTTCCTTTTTTGTATAAACTACGCCTGTGGGGTTGTTGGGTGAATTTATGAGCATCACCCTTGTTTTTTCATTAATACCGGCTTCAATGGCATCCAGATCAAGATGAAAATTTTCAAGGGAAGCTGCTGTTTTCAAATCTGCACCCGCTATAAACGCATACTGATTATAACCAATAAAATAGGGAGCCGGCACAAGGATTTGTTCGCCTGGATTTAAGAGGGCTTTGAGCGTATCATTTAGCGCACCTGCTGCACCTGCTGTCAGGACAATCAAATCTGAATTAAGCCCGACATGATACTCTTTATTCAAATAGTCTGCCACTGCCTGTCTTACATGGGGATATCCCGTGTTGGGCATATATCCGTGGGATATATTGTCACTGTTTATCAGCTCTTCCAGGGTTTTCTTGACAACTGGCGGGGGCGGGACATCAGGATTCCCAAGGGAGAAGTCAAACACATTGTCAGCACCATATTTCTCTTTCATCCGGAGTCCCTCTTCAAACATCTTACGGATCATGGATGCCGCTTCAACCATATGAACCATTTTATCTGCAATAGGCATATAAGCTTCCTTTCAAAATGAGTCGTTAAAAAAAAATCTTACTATCCATTAAAAAAAATCTTACTATCCATTGTTTTCTTCTTCTATGCTGCGGTTATTTCAATTTTGCTTTCTCTATTTTACCCAGAGAAGTCCTGGGAAATTGTGATTTAAAACTCACCTTTCTGGGCCATTTATACTTTGCAAGTTTACCCTTGCAGAATGCAACAACATCCTCCTGCATCAAACTGGCTTTTGGGGAGAGTATTACATAGGCATGACCTGTTTCACCCCATTGATCATCAGGTTCTCCTTTTACAGCAGCATCTTTAATTTGCGGATGCTGTTTCAATATTTTCTCCACTTCTGCAGGGTATACATTTTCACCGCCTGAAATATACATATCCCCTGCCCTTCCGGCCAGATAGAAAAAACCGTCTTCATCCATACGGGCAAGATCCCCTGTATGGAGATATCCGTTTTTTATGGTCTCCTGGGTTTTAACAGGATCCTGCCAATACTCTTTCATCATGATTGAACCTCGGACAACGATTTCACCTGTCTCTCCGGGCTCTGTCGGATTCCCCTTTTCATCAAGAATGGTCACTTCTGCATGAAAAACAGGTCTTCCCACAGTTCCCGGTTTTTTAAAGGGGTCACCTTCCGATGCCCATAAAAGAATTGAAGTCTCTGTCTGCCCCATAATCTGACGAAATCCGAATCCTGCTTTGGCACACTGCTCAATTAAACCCTGATTCAGTTTTTCACCGCCGCCGGCACACACTTTCAGAGAGGAGATATCTTTTCTTTTATCCGCATCAACTTTCAGCAGCTCCCGAAAAACAGCCGGCACACCCAAAAATTTTGTCACCCTGTATTTCTCTATGTCTTTGTATATCTTTTCCGGATCAAACTTTTTGTGCAAAATGATGGTGGCCCCTTTATAAAAGGTTGGAGCCGCCTGGATAAAAAGTCCGCCAGAGTGAAAAAGCGGCAGAAAAATTAACATAATATCGCTGAAATGGAGCTTAAAGAATATATCTGCATTCAGACAGTTGAAAAAAGTTTTTCTATGGGAAAGCACCGCCCCCTTGGGTTTACCGGTTGTGCCTGATGTGTACATAATCACCTGGGGCTCTTCCGGATCTGCAGGACCCAGAGATCTTGTCAGGAATGCCCGTTTTCCGCTAAATCTGGCAGTCTCTTTTTCAAAATTAAATATTCTGCCTTTGGAAACCCGGCCACCTGAAACTGCCACCATCATGGGGGGCAGGTATTGTTCCAGATCGAGGGTATTTACTGTTTCAGAGAAATTATCACCATGGACAAAGAGTCTGGGGCGGCAGTTTGCTATAAAATAATCAAGTTCATTTGATGTCACACGAAAATTAATGGGGACAAATATGGCACCCAGTCTGGAGCAGGCAAGAAGCAGATACAGAAACCCGGGGCAGTTGTTAAGCATCACAGCTACCCTGTCCCCTTTTTCAATGCCTATGGACTGCAGCCAGCAGCTTGTCATGTCTGCCCTGGCACAAAGTTCTCTATAGGAGATAACCTGATCGTCAAATATAACCGCTGCTTTTTCAGGTGTAAGTTCAGCCCATCGCTGCACCCACCAGGCAATGTTCATGGATTTAATCATACTTCTATTCAAGCCTTTTGGGATCACTCCTTTAATATTATAGCAATATCAGCCACATTGGTTCCACTGTATCCTGTCTTTAATACACCGCCTGTTTTTTGAAAAAAAATGGTTGAATCATTACGGTTTAAAAAATCATCAATATCCAGATTTTTCTCTACACTGTTTTCATAAATCTGCCAGTTTCCAAAAGCACCGGCATAGTCGCTGTTTCCATCTATTCCATCTGTTCCTCCACTGAAGTAGGAGATATTTTTGGTATTCTTTAACTCCCTGAGCATGGCCAGTACAAATTCCTGGTTCCTGCCGCCTTTTCCCCCGCCAGTAAGCGTAACTGTAGTTTCACCGCCTGTTACAACACAAATTGGAATTTGTAAACTCTCTTTTTTCAGAGTTTTAATGTATGCAGCCGTTTTTTTGGCCATTTCCCCAGCTTCGCCTTCCAGTTGAAATGGGGCGGCAAAAGCCTGGTATCCCAGTTCTAAAGCCTTTTTAACGCCCGCTTTAACAGCGCTGCTGTTATCCGCTACAATGTGGTGATCAAACTCTCTGATGGCTGACGGCATACAATTTTCAATACATTCCAGCACGTTTGGAGACAACATCTTCTCCAGACCATATCTTTGAACAACTGTTTTAAGATAGGGCGCATCTGGATATTTTTTACTGGACATCGGCGCCGAACCAATGGCTTCTATGCCCCCTTTTATAACATCTGAAATAACAATCACAACCCCGTCAGTTTTTATGTTTTCAGCAAGTTTACCCCCCTTTAAATCAGATAACGCTTTTCTGATCATATTTATTTCTTCTATATCCGCACCGCATGCCAGCAGTCTCTTTGTTGTATTCTGAATATCTGACAGGGTCAGAGTTTTCTTAGGAATCTCTGCCAAACTTGAAGCACCGCCTGAAAGCATAAAGATAAAAAAATCATCACTGCTAAGTTTTTCCATCTCATTCTTCAGCTTTTCTCCCGCTTTAATACTTCTTTTTGAAGGAACAGGATGATCGGAAATATAGGTCTTAATTCTATTTAACTTCTCATCTTTTGTCCCGATTACAAACCCATTTTTCAGAAAGCTGCCCAGAAGCTTTTCCGACTCTTTTGCCATCTTGATCGATGCCTTTCCAACGCCAAAAACATAGATATTTTTATACTTTTCCAGATCATAGGTTCTGCCTTGAATTAACAGCCTGCCTGACCTGACACTTAATTTTTTTTTCATTACATTCTCAGGCAGAACTGCTGATACAGATTCTTTAAAAATTTGAAAGACCTCTTTGTTGATCATTATCAATATCCTTTATGAAAAAAGTGCTCCATCCAGATCTGTAAAAACTAATTTCATGGTTTTTCTTTTTTAAGATTAACCTTAACAAATGAAAAGAGATATTGTAAAACAGTTTCCAATGTTTTTTTTCAACAAAACATTCTGCATTGGTTTTTCTTTAAGTTACAAAATAGCGTGACATAATATGAAAACAGAAAGGAGATTTATTCATGGAAAACACACCGGAAATTGACAATATGTATTGTGTGGCAAAAGGAGCAAAAAACGGTCCCTCTCCAATCCCCCAGGAAGGCAGATGGACAGCGACAAAAGAGATAAAAGATATTTCAGGACTTACCCATGGTGTCGGATGGTGCGCACCTCAGCAGGGGGCCTGCAAACTGACACTCAATGTAAAAAAAGGAATCATTCAGGAAGCGCTGGTCGAGACCATCGGGTGTACCGGCATGACCCACTCTGCTGCAATGGCATCGGAAATCCTGCCGGGTAAAACTATCTTTGAAGCCCTGAATTCAGATCTTGTATGCGATGCAATCAATGTTGCCATGAGAGAGCTCTTTCTTCAGATTTCCTACGGCAGAAGCCAGACTGCTTTTTCAGAAGGAGGCCTTCCAGTCGGGGCCGCTTTTGAAGATCTTGGCAAGGGGTCAAGAAGTGTCACAGGTACCACTTATGGTTCAAAGGAAAAGGGTCCAAGATATCTTGAACTTGCTGAAGGGTATGTGACACAGATCGGACTTGATAAAGATGAGGAAATCATCGGGTATAAATTTGTCCAGATTGGAATCTTGATGGAAGAGATATCAAAGGGGACAGATCCTGCTGAAGCGCTTGAAAAGGCAGCCGGAACTTATGGAAGGTTTCCAGAAGCTGTAAAAACAATCAATCCAAGACATGAAGGTAGTGTCAAAAATTTTATGAAAAAAAGAAAAAGATAATGAAGGGTAATCAAGTTATTCCAACAACGCAGAAAAATGTCCCGAAACCCTCTGGATTTTTTGTGGGTCCAGAGTGTTTCGGGACACCTTTCTGCTTATCTGCATAAGGACAAGCGCAGGTATCCGTTGTTTTGCGTGAGAGGTTCGATCTTTGACAATCAGTTTTTGAAAGTTAAGCTGCTGCCTGCTTAATCAAGGCAACCCACTTGTCAGGCATAAGAGAATGCTCTTTAAGTGCATCAAGCGATATTGGTGTGGCGTTTTTCAAAGAGGTGTGAGGCCTCATGAAGTTATAAAAAGCCACAAAAAGAGTTGTAAGTGCCACAGCGCCGTCAAAAGTTTTAAATCCGGCCCTTGGCCTTGTGTGGTATTTGTAAGTACGGTTAAGGCGCTCAACAATCTGCTTGAAGCTTCGATATTCTTTGCTTTGATCATCCAGGTTTTTCAGGCCGATAACCGTTTTTTTGGCCAGTT
>CAYZCC010000043.1:0-13363 GCA_964476805.1 uncultured Desulfobacula sp. | reverse complement strand
TTGCCAAGGAGAAAGAGACACTCCTGGGAGCCATTTTCGCCAGAGTGCTCTCTATTCTCTTCTCCCCAGGACTCCTTTATGTCACCGGCATCTTTTTGATTATCCTTATCATCGCCTCCCACATTATCTGGTTCCTGGAGCGAGGTCATAATCCCCAGTTTTCAAAAAAATACCTTCATGGTCTCTGGCAGGCTGTCTGGTGGGCCGTCGTTACGGTTACCACCGTGGGGTACGGAGATAAAACACCCCAAAAAAACCTCGGTCGTCTTTTTGCGATAATCTGGATATTGGCCGGTTATTTTGTTTTTGCCTACTTTACCGCCAGCGTGACAACCACTATCACCCTTCAGGAGATGCGAGGAGAGATTAACGGACCTGAAGATCTGTTCAACAAACGAGTTGCGACTGTTGAGAAGAGCCCGGCCGCGGATTATCTTGCCGGCCAGGGAATCACGACCCAGAATTTCGAGAATATTGAGCAAGCCTACGAAAAATTAGCGGCCCAAGAGGTGGATGCACTGGTCTATGACGCACCGGTCCTCCAGCATTATGCCGCGAAAGAAGGCAAGGGAAGAGTAGATATTGTCGGTCTGATCTTTCAAAAACAGCATTACGGTATTGCCTTTCCCCTTGACAGCCCCTACCGTGAAGAGGTCAACCAGACCTTGCTGAAACTTATGGAAACGGAAGTGTACAAAGAGATTCACGATAGGTGGTTCGGCTCATAAATAAGACGATTTGCGAAAAAAAATCATAATATTAAATAACACCTCTACCTTATATATTGTGGTAAAAATCAGTTGAGGCGGGCGGGATGATAAAAAGGATGAAACTTTTATATTATTTAGATTTTTATCATTTCAAAGAAACTGGAAAATCAGTAAATTGTGAATTGTTTTTTAAAAACTCAAGAAGACGACCTTTCAACAATAGAGAGGGGACTTTTACGCCCTGCTCTTGAAGATGGAATTTCAAAGTTACAAGAAAAATCCAATCGGCACTAAATCATAAATTTTAATATGTAACTGCCACTTTTTTTATCTATGAATCCCACAGATATCAACAAAAACAACGAATCACAACTTTATAGCCTATGCATTCCTAATGACAAAAGCTATCGATAAATCCAAACTCAGTATAAAAGACTGGTTAAAAAGAGTGAAGCAGCCAATCAATAAAAAGCAGAGTCAAAAGGCAAGAAAAATAGATATCAAAGTATAAAAACCTGGGTATAAAAAACAAGCAGGAATTATAGAGTGATTAAAAAGAATCAAATAAATAAACCCGAGCTGTTAGCTCCTGCTGGAAATTTTGAAAAACTTGAAATTGCTGTTCACTATGGAGCAGATGCTGTATATCTTGCTGGCAAGGATTTCAGTCTGAGAAATTTTTCAGATAATTTCACAGATAAAGAGCTGATAGAGGCTGTTGTTTTTGCACACAAACAGAGTGTAAAAGTTTATCTTGCCTGTAATATTTATTCGCGAAACAGTGATCAAAAAGCCATTGAAAGCTTTTTAAATAAAACTAAAAAAATCGCGCCAGACGCAATTATTATCTCAGATCCAGGCATCATTATGATGGCAAAACAGATTATCCCTGATATTGATATCCATCTGAGTACCCAGGCAAATACAACAAATATCAATGCGGCAAAATTCTGGTACGAACTTGGAGTTAAAAGGGTGAATCTTGCACGTGAGCTATCTCTGGTTGAAATAGAAGAGATCTCCAGTTGTTGTAAAATTGAGACCGAGACATTCATACACGGTGCCATGTGTGTATCCTATTCAGGGCGATGCCTTTTAAGCAATGTGTTAAGCAACAGAGACAGCAATCAGGGCCTTTGCAGCCATCCATGCCGATGGAAATACTCAGTGGTTGAAGACCTGCGGCCAGATGCCTATCACCCTTTAATGGAAGACAACAGAGGCTCTTATATATTTAACTCCAAAGATCTTTGCATGATTGAACACATCCCTGAACTTGTGAGAGCCAACATCACTTCCTTAAAAATCGAAGGAAGAATGAAAGGGATCAACTATCTTGCCTCTGTTGTAAAAACATATAGAGATGCCATTGATGCTTTTATTGAGGCTTCTGAGAATTATGAAACAAATCAGCGCTGGATCGATGAACTTTATCAGGTTTTTCACAGGGAGTATTGTACTGGATTTTATTTTGGCGAATCAGAGGAACAAACCCCAAACTACAAAAATATACACCATGGTAAAATCCACAGCTTTATCGGAAAAATAATCAAACGTACTGATGAAGGGAGCTATCTGGTTGAAATAAGAAACAGGCTGACAAAAGATGATTTGATTGAAATAATTTCGCCGACATGCCTGCCTGAAAAAACCAGAATATTAAAACTTCTTGACACAGAAAAAAACTGCGTGGCTGCTGCTCATCCAAACACTTTAGCTGTTCTGTGCCTTGATATTCAGTGTCAACCCAATGATATCATACGCAAATTGTGAAAACACCTCCATTTCAAGTCCTCTTGGTTTGACATTTTAAAATTTCTTAGGTAAATTATTTGATATTAAATATTTTTCTAAAATTTTGACCCGTTCGGTGTAAACCCTTTCAGGAGAGTTGATATGTTTGAAGACGACGAAACCCTGCAAATGTATATTGAGGAATCACTGGAGCATCTTGGTGATATTGAGAATGACCTTTTAACCATTGAAGAGGCTGGAGAAGATATAGATGTCGATCTGGTAAACAATGTTTTCAGGGCGGCACACTCCATTAAAGGGGGTGCAGGTTTCATGGGACTGACGACTGTCAAAGATCTTGCACACCACCTGGAAAATGTTTTAGGGCTTGTCAGGACCAGAGAGATGATACCGGATTCTCACAAGATCAGTGTTCTTTTAAATGGATTTGACAAACTTGAAACTCTTTTAAGAAATGTTGAGCAAAGCAATGAGGTTGATATTACAGACCACATTAATACCCTTGAAGGCCTTATCAATCCATCTGAAGCTGTCGAAGAACCTCCAGGAGAAGATATATCTCAAACAGCAGGCTCAAAAAGAGCAGATATTGTTCTCAAGGATGGCAGAAAATTTGCAAATATATCATCTTCAAAGATAGAAAAATGTAAGAATGAAGGGAAAAACCTTTTTCTGGTTGAGTATGATTTGATCAAGGCGTCTGAAGAAAAAGGAATTCCAACAGAAATTTCTGAGAATCTTGCGAAAACAGGATCCATTATTGAATCCAGAATTGCCAGTGAAACAGATGAGAAAATTCAGTTTCAGATTCTTTTTGCATCAATCATTGAAAATGACATGACAGAGACCCTGTTCCGTGTTGATAAAAAATTTATACACGAAATATCTAATGATATGGTTGTGAGCACCACTATAACAGATGTTAATGCCAAACCGGCTGCAATGCCTCCTTTGGAAGAGCAGACAGACGCTTCGGTAAAAGATGCCAAGCCTGAAGCTGCGGCCGTTCAGCAGACCCAGCAAAAAACTGCGCCTGCTGCAAAAGCAAAAAAAACACCTGCCAAAAAAGAAGCCGTGCCCACGACCCAACCACAATCTTCATTGCGGGTGAATGTGGGTCTTCTTGATACTTTAATGAATCTTGCCGGCGAACTTGTTTTAAGCCGCAACCAGCTACTCCAGAGTATTAATTCATCCAATGCAAAAACGTCTGAACTCTCCAGCCAGAGGATTGATATGATCACCTCTGAACTGCAGGAAGCAATCATGCGAACCCGAATGCAGCCCATCGGCAATATTTTAAATAAATTTTCAAGGGTTGTAAGGGATCTCTCCCAGCAGCTTGGTAAAAATATTGACCTTTTCATTGAAGGCAAGGAAGTTGAATTGGATAAAACAATTCTTGAGGCCATCAATGACCCTTTAACGCATCTTGTCCGGAACTCGGTTGATCACGGCATAGAGTTGCCAGAAGTAAGAGAGCAGATGGGTAAAAAAGCCACTGGGAAAATAGAGTTAAAAGCATACCATGATGCAGGACAGGTGACTATTGTCATTACAGATGACGGTAAAGGCCTTGATCCTGATAAATTAGCAGTATCCGCGGTTGAAAAAGGACTTTTATCTGCACAGCAGGTGGATGGCATGACAACCAAACAGAAAACCGAACTTATCATGATGCCGGGATTTTCAACGGCAAAAGAGGTGACGGATGTATCCGGACGTGGTGTTGGCATGGACGTTGTCACTACCAATATTGAAACCCTTGGTGGTATTATCGATCTTGATTCAAATCCTGGAGAAGGCACCACTATAAAGATCAAGCTGCCACTGACCCTTGCAATTATTCCAAGCCAGATCACTTCTGCGGGCAATGAAAGATATGCGGTTCCCCAGGTGAATCTCAATGAACTTTTGCGAGTCCCTGCCGGCCAGGTAAAAGATAAAATTGAAAAAGTGGGTCATGCAGATGTTGTAAGGCTCAGAGGTGAACTCCTTCCCTTGCTGAATCTATCAAAAATGCTTGGTATTGAAAAGTCATACAATGCTCCTGACGAGGACAAAGCGTATTCAGATCGACGTGAAAACATTGCGGACAGACGCTCAAAAAAACATATTTTTAATGCGGAAGGCCTTTTTGTAGAGACTTCCGGGTCTGAAGAAAAACTTCAGGGCAGGCCTGTAAAAGATAGACGCTACCATGCGCAAAGTGCCCTTAATATTGCTGTAGTTTCAGCGGGTGCATTTAAATATGGATTGATCATTGACCAGCTCCACGACGCTGAAGAGATTGTTGTAAAACCTGTAGGCAGACACCTGAATAATTGTAAAGCCTATGCCGGCGCCACTATCATGGGTGACGGCAAAGTGGCCCTTATTCTCGATATCTCAAACCTTGCCCAGATGGCTGAACTTTCAGCGGTATCTGAAGCTGGAAAAACCGTTAAAGAGGCTGAAAAAGCAGCTGAAGCAGCCAAGGACAGGGCATCACTTCTGACATTTAAAAATGGAGAAAATGAACATTTTGCAGCACCTCTTAATATTGTTGAACGAATTGAACGGATCCAGACATCAACCATTGAAATGCTTGGAGATAGAAAAATAGTACAGTACAGAGGAGGTGCCCTGCCGATTTATGAGCTGTCACAGGTTGCTGATTTCCAGAAGCTTCCTGAAAAAGAGCAGCAGGAAGTCATTGTTTTCAAAATAAAACAGAGAGAACTCGGTCTCATGGTAACACCCCCTGTTGATGTCCTTGAAGTGACTCTTGATGTGGATGAAAAAACACTGAAACAACCTTCCATAAGCGGTTCAATGACAATCAATAATCATACAACGCTGCTTGTTGATATCTTTGAAATGGTAAAAATTTTAATCCCTGACTGGTTTAAAGAAGAGGAAAAAGCTGCAAAACAGATGGCAGATTCCGGCAAAAAAACGCTGCTGTTTGCTGAAGATTCTGCATTTTTCAGAAGCCAGATCAAAACCTATATGGAAGAAAATGGATTTACTGTACTTGAAGCTGAAGATGGCCTTATTGCCTGGGAGCTGCTAAAAGAGAGATCAGATGATATTGATCTTATCGTCACTGACCTTGAAATGCCCAATATGGATGGATTTGAATTGACCCAGAAGGTTAAAGCAAATCCCCAATACTCTCATCTCAGTGTCATAGCACTGACTTCACTGACAAGCAAAGCGCATATTGATAAAGGGAAAAAATCAGGGATTGATGAATATAAGATAAAATTTGACAGAGAGAAATTGATGAAGGTGATACGGAAACATCTGAATTTATCTGAATAAAAGGAGAATAAAATGGCAGAAGCAGCAACTGTAATTTCTTCCACGGATATGGAATTTTCAACTTTCTATGTTGGCGGCGCCCTTTGTGGAATTAATATCCTCCATATACAGGAGATCAATAAACATTTTGACATTACTAAAGTTCCCCAGTCATCAGATTATATACAGGGTATTTTAAACCTGCGGGGAAGAATTGTAACCATTATGGATCTTGGTAAAAAACTGGGGCTTGAACCCATCCACAAGAACCGGGATAACAGAAATATTATTGTTACTTCTGAAGGTGAACATATTGGACTTCTTGTTGACTCCATAAGCGACGTAGCCATTGCAAAAAAAGAGGATATTGAACCTGCTCCATCCAATCTAAATGGGTTAAAAGGGAAATACTTCCAGGGTGTTTTAAAAACTGAAAAACAACTCATTGGAATTCTTGACATTGATGAGGTGCTCAAAGCGTAATGGATAATCTAAAAACCATTGTTGTCGATGATACAATTGTCTACCGAAAAATAGTGAGTGATGTTTTAAACGAGATACCAGGTGTTGAAGTGGTTGCTACCGCACATAATGGAAAAATTGCGCTGTCAAAAATTTCAACACTTAAACCTGACTTGATTACCCTTGATATTGAAATGCCTGAAATGAACGGTATACAAGTGCTGGAAAATTTAAAAGACAGGCCTGACGCTCCTTTGTCAATCATGTTGTCTAACCTGACCCATGCAGGAGGAGAGATGACAATGAAAGCACTGGAGCTGGGTGCATTTGATTTTGTACCGAAACCAGAAAAAGGCACCATGGCTGAGAATATGGAGAAGGTCAGAAAAGCCATTGTTCCTATTGTTAATACGCTTAAAAAACAGCGAAGGACAAAACATCAACTTAAATTTAAATCAGGCGCTAAAGCGGTATCAAAACCCCGGCCACAAAAGAATCTCAAGGCCGGATCTGCTGTGCCGCCCGCTAAAACAGCCCTAAGAAAATCCAAATCAGAGATTGTTGGAATTGGAATCTCCACCGGCGGCCCCAATGCATTGACAAAAATGATACCCATGCTTCCGGCAGGATTTAAAGCACCCATTCTGATTGTACAGCATATGCCACCAATATTTACAGCATCACTTGCAAAGAACCTTAGCAGTAAATCCAAAATTGAAGTTAAAGAGGCTGCAGATGGAGACCTGATAGAACCGGGTAAAATACTGATTGCACCCGGCGGAAAGCAGATGAAACTTGCTGTTTCTGGTGGAATGACAAGAAAGATTAAAATTACGGATGATCCTCCGGAAAACTCATGTAAACCTTCGGCTGATTATCTGTTCCGCTCCATTGCCCAGCACTATGTAGGAAGATCAACAGGGGTGATTATGACTGGAATGGGGTCAGATGGTTCTGAAGGCCTTGTTCAGATGAAAAGCAGTGGTGGAACAATCATTGCCCAGGATGAAGCAACCTGTACTGTGTACGGTATGCCCAAAAAGCCGATAGAATCGGGTACAGCAGATATTATTGCACCCCTGGAAAAAATTGCTGAAGAGATAGTCAAGAGTGTGACTTAACTCAATCCCTTAAATTTATTCAATATTATATATGGCAAAAATAAGTGTGACCCCGGAAGAGTTCAACCAATTCTCCAAGTATATTCTTGATATTTCAGGAATATCCCTTGGCAGCGGCAAAGAGTATCTTCTTGAAACACGCCTCAATCCTCTGATCAACCAATATGGATGCTCCTCTTTTTTACAACTCTACCAAAAAGCAAAGAGAGATTTTAAAAAAACCATCGAAACTGAAATCATTGATGCGATCTCAACCAATGAAACATATTTTTTCAGAGACAAGTCACCATTTGAGCTGCTTAAAAACAAAATCCTGCCAGACCTTATTGATAAAAGAAAGAGACAGAATCCTGCCTTAAAACCAGCCATAAGATTATGGAGTGCTGCCAGCTCTACCGGACAGGAAATATACAGTATTGCCATGGCCATGATTGAGATGGGAATTTCATCTGATCAGTATCACATCAGACTCTTTGGCAGTGATATCTCCGATGCTGCCATTGCCAAGGCAAGCTATGGATTGTACAATAAATTTGAGGTTGCAAGGGGACTTGACCTGAACCGCCTTAACAAATTTTTTGATAAACAGCAGGATGATAATTATAAAATAAAGGATGAGGTAAGATTCATGGCTCAGTTTAAAAAAATGAACCTGACGAAACCATTTATCGGTGTTGGCAAATTTGATATTATCCTTTGCAGAAATGTCATGATATACTTCACAAGCCAGGATCGCAAAAGAATCTATCAAAATATCTCGAAGGCTCTGGAACCTGATGGATATATGATGATTGGATCAACAGAATCCCTTGCTAATGATACGGACCTTTTTGTTTCACAAAAATATCTTAACTCTGTTTTTTATCAATGCAAATAGGTTTGTGATGATTCAGTGATAAAACAATCAGGTATCAATCATATCCTTCACAAACCTTTTACAGATGATGAATTTAAAAATACAATAGAGAAATTTATAAAATGATTAGAAAAGCTGTTCTTGATGATGTCAATGATATCCATGCTCTGCTCCACTTTTACAGTAAAAGGGGTGAACTTCTGGCAAGACCTTTGAGCAAACTCTATGACCACCTAAGGGATTTCTGGGTGTTTGAACATCAAGAAAAAAACTCAATAGTTGGGTGCTGTGCTCTACAGTTCTGCTGGGAAGATCTTGCTGAAATCCGCTCACTTGCTGTTGATCCTGATTTTACAGGCAAAGGCATCGGCTCGATCCTTGCCGAGAGATCAATCCAGGAAGCCGTATATTTCAATATAAAAAACCTTTTCACCCTGACGTACAGACCTGGATTTTTTAAAAAATTTGATTTTAAAACAATTGACAAAAACAAGCTGCCCATAAAGGTGTGGTCAGACTGCATCGGGTGTGTCCGCTTTCCCAACTGTGATGAGATTGCCATGCTTAAAAAGCTATGAATATACTATTTTATACAAGATGGGCGGATATTTCAGTACAGATGGTTTAGGCAGGATATGCTCTTCTGCAACAGTGAGCCAGTTCGTGTCAGGATTCAGCTCTCTTAATTTTCTATCTGCTGGTGACAGTGCATGGCTGGTATAATCATATCTTACATTTAAAATACAGACAAAATTTTTCTTGTTTCGTGCAACCACATAATTTTTTGTAAAACTGCTCTGGGTGATGTCTATACTTCCAGCAAGCTGTCTCACATCTTTAGCAGGCAGCTGCACCAGAACAGATTTGGAGGTTCCCCGCTCATCAATTCTTAAAAGACTTCTCGATTCACTGGAGGCAACATAAATGGTTGTAATGCCTGGAAGCTGCCTGAAGTATTGTGCCGCAACTATGGCTGCGGTTCTTCTTCCTCCTGCCATAACTGGAACACCATAATACTCAAAAAATTTTTTCTGACAATCTTCAGCATATTTTTCTCCCTTTTCATAAAGGTCCTTTGAAATATACCTCAGATCCCCTGCAAGATCTTCAGATGCCTGGGCAATGGGCCAGTCAACCCTTACATGAAAATGGGTCAATGCATATTTTACCTTGCTTTGCTGAGTTCTTTGAATCAGCAGTGCATAATCAATGGGAAGCAGTGATCTTAATAGTGAAAAGAACTCACTGGTTTGAAAAAATTTAATATCCCGGTTGAAATTTTCCACATTGGGAAAGTATTTATGCCGCAATAAATTATTTTTTGTCGTCTTATTGGCATCAAAATATCTGATATATTTTTTATGCTTTTTTTCAATAAAATCTTCTGAAAAAATAATCAGAAATGAATTTTGTGCATCAAATTCCTCTGAAGGGATTCTTGCTCTGGGTTTAAGCTCTCTTAATTCCACAAAGGGGTAGGGTGATCTGATACGAAGAAAGTTATTGTAAGAGCCAATAAGAGAGTATCCTAACACAAATTGATCCAGCTCATCACGCAATGCTTCATAATAAGATCTTCTAAGTCTCTCTTCCCTGCTCAAAAAATCTCTATGTTTACAAAACATCTTCTCATCCCCTCTCTATTTTAAATTCTCAAGGTCTTATTCAAGAGCTGCCATACCCGGCAATTTCCTTCCCTCCATCAAATGCAGGAATGCCCCTCCCCCTGTTGAAATATAACTGACTTTTTTAGCCACACTGCAAAGTTTTGCAGCAAGCACAGTATCGCCGCCACCGACAATGGAAAAAGCTGAAGCGTCTGCAATGGCATCTGCGACTGCCTTTGTACCAGACATAAATTTTTCAATTTCAAAAACCCCCATGGGGCCGTTCCACACTATTGTTTTTGCATCTTTTAAAGCTTCTGCATATATTTGCGCACTCTTTGGACCAATATCAAAAGCCATCCACTTTTCTGGAATCTCATCCAGTAAAACCTCTTTGATATCGGCGTTTTCAGTTGGTTTATCACCGCATATCAAATCTATTGGGAGTAAAAGGTCAATATTTTTTTTCTCTGCCTTCTCAATTATATCCTGTGCTTTAGATAAAAGGTCTTTTTCAATCATGGATCCCTTGGTGTCACACCCCTGACTTTTCAGGAATGTATTGGCCATGGCACCGCCAATAATCAGTTTGTCAACAAAATTGAGCATATTCTCAAGAGCGGCAAGTTTACTGGATACTTTGGCGCCGCCAATTACTGCCACAAGCGGCTTTTTAGGGTTTTCCACTGCATCGCGATACAGCCGCACTTCTTTTTCAAGAAGAAATCCAGGCACACAGACAGATGTAAATTTTGGAATTCCAGTAACAGATGCCTGATTCCGGTGAGAAACAGCAAAAGCATTATTGACATAGATATCGCAAAAATCTGCAAGCTGCTTTGAGAACGCATCTCCATTATCTTTCTCTTCACTGTGAAATCGTAAATTTTCCAGGAGCAGAATCTGGCCGTCATTTAATTGCGAAACCATTCTGGAGACTTTTTCACCCACACACTCCTTTGCAAACAAAACCTCTTTTTTGATCAGTTGAGATAATCTTTTACACACTGGGGCCAGGCTTAATTTCGCATCTTGCCTGCCATCAGGCCTGCCCAGATGCGAAGCCAGAATAATTTTTGCCTTCTGCTCTAAAAGATAGTGGATCAGATCCAGAGTTGCCAATATCCGGTTGTCATCTGTAATATTCAAATTCTCGTCAAGGGGCACATTATAATCTACTCTCACAAAAACTCTTTTTGATCTTACATCAATATCTTTTACAGATTTCATGACACACTCCTAAAAAAAATATAAACCTGTTTTAAAAAACCACCTTTCACCAACAGAAAAGTGTCGGGTCGAATACATCTCACACAACAAAACATTAAAGAATTTAACCGGCATTGCTATACTCTTTCACATAAAACAGTATAGTAAAATCTAACGATGCTGTGACCGCTTTTGCAGTTTTTTGTATGCCTGCTTTTTTCTTGACCAGCGCTCAAAAAAATTGATGGTTCCCGTCCTGGTGCCTCTCTCAATCAGCTCCTCTTCCAGTTTAACACCATTTCTTGTGGTCATTGCCACCTCAAGACATTTTGTTTTTATTTCAACAGAACATCTGTCGTAACAGGAATTGGGTGTCTGCCGCAGCCCCAGACCTGTCATGGGAAAAACTTTGTCAAGGATACCAAAACAGTCACGTTTTGCATCTTTTTGATCTTTCTGGTTTTTGTGTTTCATACTGCTTTTTGGGACTCAATTTTAAATTCTGATATCAAACCATGGTCTGCAAAACTGTAAAAACCTTCATCCCCTACAATCATATGCTCATGCAAAACAATTCCCACATATTTTAAAGCAAGAAACAGATCCTTTGTAATCCTTATATCACTTTTTGAAGGGGCGACATCTCCAGAAGGATGATTGTGGGCAAAAATAACAGCGGCAGCATTATGCTGCAATGCCTCTTTAATTACCTCTCTTGGGTATACTGAACTTGTTGTCAATGTCCCTTCAAAAAGAATTCTGGATATAAGAACTCTGTTTTTGGCATCAAGAAAAATCCCGACAAAAACCTCTCTGGTTTTGTACCCTATCAACTGCTTGAGATATTGCTGCAGATCTTCTGGATTCTGCACCACATCTTTTGAGATAATCCTTGTTTCAAGATATCTGTCGGCCACATCTTTAATCAATTTAATACCAAAGGAGTTCGCAGGACCCACTCCCTTGATTTCACATAAATCACGGCTGTCTGCTTCAAAAACGCCCTGCAGGGTTTTAAACTGTTTTAAAAGCAGTTTTGCACTCTGTTTACAATCCTTTCTTGGTGTATTCAAGGAGAGAAGCAACTCTATGATCTCATAATCAAGAAACCCCTTAAGGCCGCTTTGTAAAAATTTTTCACGCAGCCTTTTTCTATGTCCTTCTCCTTTATGTTTGGGTGAATTCTCAGTTCTCTCCATCCATCTCTTCTCCGCCTTGGCTGCCACTTCCTGAGTCATCTGAATCTGCCCCATCGTTATTGGCTTCTTCTTTCTCTTCTTCTGGAATCCTTGCTATACCGATAAGTTTTTCTCCTGAAGCCAGATTAATCAATGTAACTCCCTGGGTATTTCTGCTGATGATATTAACACCCTGCATATCTGTTCTGATCAGTTTTCCCTTATCAGTCACCATCATGACTTCATCCGTATCATCCACAAGAAGCAGGGAGACCATATTACCATTACGTTTGGAAGTTTTTATGGAAAACGCACCTTTGCCGCCGCGGGCCTGCACTCTGTAATCGTCTATGCCGGAGCGCTTGCCAAAACCATTTTCAGTAATTGTAAGAAGAGTGGCTTCAGATCCCAGGACTTCCATTCCCACCACCCTGAGGCCTGGATCAATTCTCATTCCCCTGACTCCCATGGAACCTCTTGCAGTCGCTCTGACATCATTTTCGTGGAAACGAATGACCTTTCCTCCTTCAGATCCTAAAAATACGGTCATGTTACCATTGGTAATCCTTGCTGCAATCAGTTCATCATCCTCAGCAAGTTTAACACCGATAAGCCCTGCAGATCTTGCCCTTGAATATGCCATGAGATCAGTCTTCTTCACTCTTCCCTTTCTGGTAGCCATGATCACATACTTGTCTTCCACAAACTCATCAACGGTTAAGACAGTGGCAAGTTTTTCACCCGCATCAAAATCAAGCAGGTTAACAATGGCCTGACCTAAGCTTGACCGTCCTGCCATGGGCAGTTCATATACTTTTAACTGGTAGACCTTTCCAAAATTGGTAATAAAAAGAAAAGTAGAGTGGGTGGATGCCACAAAAAGATGCTCAACAAAATCATCGGATTTTGTGCCCATGGCTTTTTTACCTTTACCACCCCTGTGCTGGTTTGTATACAGTGTAATGGGATTTCTCTTGATATAACCGCTTCTTGTTATGGTGACAACCATATCCTCCTGGGTTATCAAATCCTCCATGTTTATATCAGCAGTGCGCTCGACAATTTGAGTCCTTCTCTCATCACCAAATTCATCATCAAGTTCAGACAGCTCATCCTTGATCAAACCACGGACGACCTCATCACTTGAAAGGATCTCATTATACCAGGCAATATCCTTTAA
>CAYZCC010000042.1:12330-13377 GCA_964476805.1 uncultured Desulfobacula sp. | reverse complement strand
CTTCCGTGTGGAACTAAACAAGGGAAGGCTACATGAGCATCAGCAAGCTGTCTGAACGGCAAAATGGCGACTTTTCGTTCAGGCACTAATTATCTTCTGGCCTGTGAAGATATGACGGAAAAGAAGACCTATCCTGCAGAGAATCAAAGCAGATGAATCCTTTGAGGATGTTTCAGCAGGGAGTGGATCCGTAAATTATTGTTTTTGCCATGATCTGTGTTTCTCATATTCCAATCGGTCTATAATGTTTTAAAGGACAATCCTTGCAATCTCCCCTTGTATGAATCTGTTTGAAAATAGATTCCAGGGCTGCGCCTGAATCCGGATAGATGTTCTCTTTTCCAAGCTTGTCAGTTAAATGGGTTCTTTCCATTACAGCAAGAACTTCCTCTTTTAAACCGCAGAACGATATCCCGCGCCCTGAACTTCGAACGGTATTAATCAGTATGGAAATCGCATTTTCACCGGAAGCATCGATATCATTGATTCCTTTTGAAGCAATTAAAATATGCATTAACTCCGGGTTCACAGCAATATAGCCCAACACTTTATCTTCAAGATAGGTGGCATTGGCAAAGATCAGGGCATCGTCAAATCTTACCACTGCTATACACCTGCATTGTTTTAAACCGATTTTACAGGCATCTTTCAGTCTGTTGTCCCGGTCTTTTGAAAGCAGTGCCACCCTCGGGCGCAGGTGTTGGTACATGAAAAGGCAAAAAGTGAGCCCCACACCAACCAGGATACCCACTTCAAGGTGAGGAGCAAAATAGAGAGTACATACAAAGGATATTACAGAGATAATACCATCTGCTTTTTTTGCTTTCCAGGCATGAATAAAACCTGTTGCATTAACAAGATCTATGATTGCCATCATTATGACAGCCGCAAGAACTGCCTGGGGCAGATGATATAACAAGGGGGTAAAAAACAGCAGTGTCAAAGCCACCATAAGGCTTGTTATGACAGAAGAAACTCCGGTAACGGCATTGGCCTGGAGATTAACAGCAGAACGTGAAAACGACCCGGAAACAGCATAACTCTGGC
>CAYZCC010000042.1:0-12320 GCA_964476805.1 uncultured Desulfobacula sp. | reverse complement strand
CTGGCCAAAAGCACCCATAATATTTCCAAGTCCCTGTCCTATTAACTCCTGGTTGGGATCAAGCTTCTGCCCAGTTTTTGCAGCCATTGATTTGGCAATGGCTGTGGCCTCCATAAATCCGAGCAGGGAGATAATAACTGCAAAGGGAAGCAGTTGAATAAAAGCTGCAAAATAGGTTGTGTTGTCAGGAGATCTGGGTAAACTTATTTTAAGTCCCTTTGGTATATCGCCTACAACAGCGCCTGCACCAATCATTTTAAGATGTTTAATATGAAGAGGTTGATTACCCATTTTAATCCGCCATTTACGGCCATCGGTTTTTAAACCCCGGGGCAGGGTTGAACTTGTATAAAAAACAGGGCTTTCTTCATTTTTTTCTTCTGTTAAAAAATGAATCAATCGTAACTGTTCACGTTTGATGTGTAAATCTCCTTTTGTCCTGTCAATTTCTGCCTGTGTCAGGGCAAGCTCATGCTGGAGTTCAAGCTGGTTTTTGCAGGCAGTATCGACACCATATTTCCGGTGCTTGTCTCTGCATGCCATGAGATCGCTGTTCAGGTCAGCTCTTTTTTCCCCCAGATTTTTTATCTGCTCTATATCCCTGTTAAACGCTTGGATGGTTTTTACAATATCTGGATTTTTTATATTCGCAAGGGGTATGAATTTATCATGATTAAACCCTGTGAATCTGGAAATTAAAATAGTGATGGCAACGGCAAAAAGAACACCGGGTATTTTGGGATTTATCCTCTTTATAACGACCATGATGACAATGGCGAGTACTCCCATCCCAAGGGTCGGCAGGTGAGTATAGTGCAAAGCTGATTTGCAGACATTAATAATGGTTTGATAATGGTGCAGCTCTTTATCAACATAAACACCAAACATTTTTGAAAACTGTGAAGATGCAATGACAATGGCAGCCGCATTGGAAAAACCATTTACAACCGGGTGTGAGAGAAGATTAACCACAAGGCCAAGCTTTAAAACGCCAAGAAAAAGCTGAAAGATTCCAACGGTTAAAGCAAGTATTATTGAATAGGTTATAAACTGGATACTGCCTGCTGTAGCAAGGGGTTCAAGTGATGCTGCCGACATGAGTGAAACAATTGCAACAGGTCCTGTGGAAAGCTGGTGGCTGGATCCGAACAAAGAGGCTACCATAGGAGGCAAAAATGCAGCATAAAGACCAAAATATGCAGGAAGTCCGGCAAGCTGTGCATATGCCATGGATTGGGGTATTAAAATCATGGCAACGGTAATACCGGCGATCACATCAGCGTTGAATTTCTCTTTGTTGTAGTTTGTAAACCACAATAAAAAAGGAAATATTTTATATATCATATCGCGTTCCGGCATCATAAAAGTTTGAGATTCCAGTTCCACAGACCGGGTCTCTTTTTAATTTTTACACTTTTGGGGATATTCTCATATATATTGACAAATAGAATAAATCCTGCTTTTTTAAGCTGATTTTTTTTGGAGGTTAAATCAAGATACCAGTTTGGAAAAATAAAATAGTTGCTGTTCTGTTTTGAAATCCAGGCGGTTTCACCCTTTGGACTTGTAAAACTCAGGTTTGTCTTAAGATCTCGTGAAATAACCCTTGATATACCCAGTGGCCAGTTGCCATAAATGATTATGCCAAGCGGCAGTTGTGTTTTTTGAGGCAGGGAGAAGAATGTATCACGGTCAAGTTCCGGGCTGACAATGGCACCGGAAAAACCATACTGCTTTAAACGGTTCAGCGTGGTGCTGTTTGTGATATTGCAATATGGACCTGCCCATAAGGTCAGCGGCTTTGGATTTTTAAACAAAGAGAGTTGCCAGAGAGCATTCAAAACAAAGTGTTTTGCCCCTTTTTTTACCGCGGTATCAATGTATTGTGAACATATTTTCTCTTCACTGGGGAACAGGAGCGGGTCCAGCCACAGCCAGTTTTTGATATTCGGGCGCAAAGAATATCCATGGCCTGAAATCCATGTGCCTGTTAAAGATGATCCAGACATCGGTTTGGGTTTTCCCCTGAAAATTGTCAGCTCTTCTATTTTGTTTTTGGATGGGATGGATTTTCCAAAAAGTGTTGTATTGAATCTATTTTTACCGGGTTGAATTTTTATTCTTTTTATCTGTTCAAGCTTCTGTTCAAGGGGTTTAATGGCAAAGGCAATTTCATCACCTCTTCTGTCGATTATATAAACGGGTGTCCCTTTTCTTATTTTAGCTTTTGTCTGTTTTTTAAGAAAAAATTTTCCTTTTTTGGGGATGGCCCGGGTGACCCGCTGAATGGTGTGAAATGGATCTTCTTCAGAACCGATCCTTAAAAGATCTGAAACAAGTAGTTCTTCTCTTGTAATAAAATAGGGGGAGTCAGGGTTTTTAACTTGTCCTGCAAAAAGTCCTGATCCGGTTCGGGATGAATGGTTCAGAGGATCTATCTTTCGCTGGGACAGAAGATTGTAATGGGTGAACTGTCTTCCAAAAGCGAAATCCAGATATGTCAGCGCCTGTTTTTTTTCTTTGGGATTATCACGCAGCAGTTTATAGGCTTTAACAGTGTAATAGACGTAATGGGGGCTTTTTTTACGCCCTTCAATTTTCCAGGTGGTGACTTTTTCGACCGGTTTTAAAATTTTTGCAAGGACATCAGCGGAAAAATCCAAACAGGAAAAGTGTTGTCTTCTCTGGCCTTTCTGCTCATATATCCTTCTGCAGGGCTGGACACATCTTCCCCTCAGAGCACTTTTCCCGCCAAGCCATGAACTCCAGTAGCAGCGTCCTGAAACAGAATAACACAAAGCGCCATGGATAAAGACTTCAAGTTCCATATCATCCGGCGTTTTCCTGGCCATATCTTTTATCTCATCAATGGTAAACTCTCTTGGCAGAATCACCCGCTTAAATCCTAACTGTCTTGATGTCTTTAATCCGGATGGGAAAGTACAGTTGCCAAGGGTAGAGAGATGAAATTCTTTTTTAAAGCCAGCTTTTTTTGCCAGATCTATCATGGCAATATCCTGGATAATCACTGCATCAAAATCAACAAATTCACACAGTTTTTTTAGTATGTTATAAACTTTTTGAGTTTCAGACTCTTTTATAATGGAATTAAATGCAATATAGGTCTCAATATTCTTTGTTCTGGCAAGTTTGGTAAGCCTGGCAAGCTCTTCAATACTGAAGTTATCACTCTCCATGCGTGCGGAAAATACTTTAAGCCCGCAATAGATTGCATCTGCTCCTGCTGCAACAGCAGCCAGAAAGGAGGTTTTGTCTCCGGCAGGCGCAAGTATTTTGGGTCGATGTGAGGCCATTAAAATCTGTTCAAAATTAATAAAATCAATAGTATGGCAATCCTGGTTAAATTTGTCAAAATAATACTGCACTTGCAATCTGCTGCAAAAAAAAATGCATTATCAATATCTGTTTTCCGGGTCAACAGAACCCTTGTGAAAAAACATCACGATCATCTCCATGGTTATTGTGCTGATGATACTCTTTTTTGTTAATCATTGACCGTAGAAATTGCCAATGCCCTTGCCATCCTCGGGTGGGTATTGTAGATTTATTCCTAATGGCTGCTAAAAAGATTATGAAAAATGAGTATTTTCTAAAAACAGGTGATACCATAGGTGTATGTGCTCCATCTGCACGTTTTGATCTGCAGAAATTCAATGCCGGCGTTAAGGTTCTTGAGGGTTTAGGTTATCAGGTAAAAATTCCAGAAGAGATATTTAAAAAAAAGCGTTATCTTGCCGGAGATGATATTTTAAGGGCAGATGTTGTTAACCGGCTCTTTTCAGACCCAGGGACAGATGGAATAATTTGCGCCCGGGGTGGTTTCGGGGCAATGAGACTTTTAAACTATCTGGACTGGGATTTAATCAAAAAAAATCCTAAACTGCTTATCGGATTCTCTGACATAACAGCCATCCTGTTGTCAATTATGGACAAAACAGATAAGCCTGTTATCCATGGACCTACTGTAGTCTCCATTGCCGAAGCTTCGCACGAAACCCTTGAATCATTTCAACGAACCATTCAGGGCCGTTTTGATGAAATTGAGATAGCGAATGGGAAAGCTCTTAAATCAGGTAAAACCAGAGGGGTGCTTAAAGGTGGCAATATTTCGACCATATCCCACCTTCTTGGAACAAGATTTCAACCCGGTTTTAAGGATACAGTTTTATTTCTCGAAGATATTGGAGAGCCGGCCTATAAAATTGATCGTATGTTGTCCCAGATGAAAATGGCAGGTATATTCAATGGGATTGCAGGTGTGATTACAGGTGCTTTTGAAAAATGCGATCATGGTGAATATATCGAGGAGATACTGCTGGAGATTTTTGAAGATTATAATATCCCTGTTATAACCGGCCTGGATGCAAGCCATGGAGATATTAATCTCTCATTGCCCATGGGAATGACTATTGAAGTCGATACGAAGACGCTAACTATCAACTGGAATTAATACCTTTGGATAAAAAAATAATCTCCAGTAAAATTGAACAGGCAGTGACAGAGGGTATATTTCCAGGAGCAGTATTATTGTGTGCGGTAAATGAAGATATCATCTTCCATGAATCTTTTGGAATGGCTGATATTTTTGAAGAAAGGAGAGTGGAAAGAGACGCTCTCTTTGATCTTGCATCCTTGACAAAACCTCTTGCAACAACATTGGCACTCTCCAGACTTATCAAGAACAATGAGATTTTTTCAGATCAGACAATAGGATCAATTTTAGGAGAGTTTCAAGGTACAGATAAAGCAAAGATTACCATTGATATGCTTTTGCGGCACACTTCAGGATTTCCTGCATATCGTGAATATTATAAAAAAATAGTACAAAACAGAGGAAACCCAAGGCAATACCTGAGGAGGCTTCTTGTCAGTGAACCCCTTGAAAACAGGCCGGGTGAGTGTCAGGTTTACAGTGATCTGGGATTTATGGTTTTATCCTGGATAATTGAAACAATATGCTGCCAGAGGATGGATTACTTTGTTTACAAAGAGATTTTTACGCCCCTTGGGATTAATGACCTCTTTTTTATTGATCTGACTTTAAAAGATAAAAAATTAAAAAAACATCAGCAAAAAATTGTTGCCACCCAGCAGTGTCCATGGAGGAAAAAGATACTTTCAGGTGAAGTGGATGATGAGAATGCATGGGCAGTGGGTGGAGTAGAGGGCCATGCCGGTCTTTTTGGGAATGCAGTTTCACTTCATAAACTCTGCTGTGAAATATTGAATGCATTGCAAAATAAACCCACTAAAGTTTTATCTTCCGATATTATTAAAGCTTTGGCTCAAAAAAATCCTCACCACAGAATGGCAGCAGGTTTTGATACGCCTTCAAAGGAGAATTCATCATCAGGGAGATATTATTCAAAATCATCCATAGGGCACCTTGGGTTTACAGGCACTTCCTTCTGGATGGACCCTGAAACATCTGTAATAGTGATTTTGTTAACCAACAGGGGACATCCTGTAAGGTCCAATGAGGGGATAAGAAAATTTCGTGGGCAGATACATGATTTGATATACTCACAACTAATTTAAAATATTTATAATTAAGGTTTTTTTGTGCTTGTGAAAATTTGTCAAGTTTGTTAGTTTAAAGTGTTTTATACAATCTTTGATATTAACTATAATTTATAAATAATTTTCTTAAAAAGAGGTAAAATGAATTTTATAACTGACTCTCTACTGGGAGCATTTTCCAGTGACCTGGCCATCGATCTTGGAACGGCAAATACACTTGTCTATGTCAAGGGTAAGGGAATTGTGTTGAGTGAGCCATCGGTTGTAGCTGTTCGAACAGATAAGACTGCAAAAAGCAAAGTGCTTGCCGTGGGATTGGAAGCCAAAAGAATGCTGGGCCGTACTCCGGGAAATATTGTGGCCATAAGACCCATGAGAGATGGCGTGATTGCTGATTTTGAAGTCACTGAAGCCATGTTAAAACATTTTATTCGAAAAGTTCACAATAACAGAAGAACCCTTGTTCGTCCAAGAATTGTTATTGCGATTCCATCAGGTATTACCCAGGTTGAAAAAAGAGCCGTTCGAGAATCAGCAGAATCAGCCGGGGCAAGAGAAGTGTTTTTGCTTGAGGAAACCATGGCGGCTGCTATTGGTGCGGGGCTTCCCATTACAGAGCCAACCTGTAATATGATTGTTGATATCGGCGGTGGCACCACTGAAGTCGCCGTTATTTCCCTTTCCGGTATTGTCTATTCACGTTCCATAAGAGTTGCCGGTGATAAAATGGATGCATCCATCCGCCAGCATATAAAACGAAAATATAATCTTCTTATTGGAGAAAGAACATCTGAATTTATTAAAACAACAATTGGAAATGCATATCCTGATGCTGATAATCTGGAAACCATTGAAGTGAAGGGTCGTGATCTTGTATCTGGGATTCCTAAAATACTTGCCATTGATTCTGAAGAAATAAGGGTCGCCATTTCCGAACAGATCGATGCCATTGTGGAAACTGTCCGTATTGTCCTTGAACAGACTCCTCCGGAGCTTGCTGCAGATATTGTTGATTCCGGAATAGTTTTAACAGGCGGCGGCGGTTTGTTGAAAAATCTTGATAAATTGCTTCAAGGGAAGAGTGGTATTCCCATTGTTGTCGCCGAAGATCCTCTAACCACGATTGTACTTGGCTGTGGAAAAGCGCTTGAGAGTATTGAAATTTTGAAGGAAGTAGTCATTAACTGATTGAATGTTTTCACGCAAACAGTTTATCTTTGTTGGTATTATCCTTTTTATTGCTATTAATTTTATAGTAGTAAGCATGAGCAGCAGGGAATCGCTACCGGCCAGTGCCCTGGAAAAAGTGTTTATTCCCATTACCTCTCCTGTTCAGCATGCAGTGACTGACACCATTAATTATATCAACAATATCTGGAATACCTATTTTATATCCGTTCGTGCGGTAAAAGATAATATAAGACTTAAAAAACAGCTGGCAGATGCAAAAGAAATTAAAAATCGATATGAAGAGTTACGGCTTGAAAATATCCGGCTTAAACGATTTGTTGATTTTACAAGCCAGGTTCCTGATACTTATGTGGCAGCCCAGATTATAGCCAGGGATCCGTCTCCATGGTTTAAAACAGTTATGATTGATAAAGGTTCGGATGCGGGTCTGAGCAAAGGCAACCCCGTACTTGTATCTGATGGAATCGTCGGTAAAATAGTTAAAGTGTCAAAAAAATCGTCAAGAGTTCTCCTGATAATCGACAGAAACAGTTCTGTTGATGCTCTTGTACAAAATTCCAGGGTTCGAGGTATTGTAAAGGGAAATAATGAGGACAACTGTTTTTTTGTCTATGTATTGAGAAAAGATGAGGTAAAATCAGGTGAAATGATTATATCTTCCGGTCTTGATCAGATTTTTCCAAAAGGGCTTCAGATTGGCAGAGTATTAAAAGTGACAAAGGGGCATTCTCAACTTTTTCAGAATATAACACTAAAGACCAGTGTTGACTTTGATAAAATAGAAGAAGTTCTTGTGATCAAAAGATGAAAGCGCTGTTTTTAATTATCCTTACTCTGTTTTTAATTATCCTGCAATCCACTGTTTTTCCAAGTTTTTTATGGTCTGATAACTGTTTTGATCTGATCATTATTGATATACTTTTCTTAAGCATTATTGCATCCCGTCACACAATGATTTTTGCTGTTATTATGATTGGGTGCGCCATGGACAGTATTTCAGGTGTCCCCTTCTATTACCATATTTTTTCCTATTTATGGATATATATAATGGTGAATATAGTGAAGCAGCTTTTTTTTGATCAAAGTGTCTTATTTATTCTTATCATCAGTTTTGCATCGGTTATTATTCAAAATGTACTTTTACTTTTTACAGTTTTTATTAATCAGGGTGGGGTCTACCTGCTGAATTTTGATTTTACGCTTTTGATAAAACAGACATTCTGGGGGTTTGTCTCTATCCCTCCGAGTCTCTGGGTGGTCAAGGGCCTTTGGCGGCAGTGGAATGATATGACAAAATTGATACATAAACGAATTGTTCTAAGAGAGAAAGTATAGCATTTGGCTGAGTTTGATAAAAATCCCGATAAAGAGTGGATAAAACAGAGACTTGTGGGTGCAAGCATATGCATAATTCTCGTGTTTTTTCTTCTCTTTTTACGGCTGGTTTATCTCCAGATTATTAAAGGTGAAGATTTCAGACGTTTATCCGAAAAAAATGCAGTTCGATTGAAAAGTATTAAATCATCAAGGGGATTGATATTTGATCGAAATAAAAAATTGCTGGTAGATAACAGACCTTCGTTTAATCTTAAAATTGTTCGTGAGGATGTAGGAGATGTAAATGGAACAGTTAGAAAAGTGTCTGATTTAATTCAAATTCCTTTTCAAAAACTTATGAAAAATATCGCCAAAGCCGGTAGGGGAGCTTCTTACAAGCCAGTAATACTTAAAAACGGTATATCAAGGGATCAGCTTGCTGTTCTTGAAGCACATAAATTTGATCTTCCCGGCATTCAAATAGATATCGAATCCACACGGTATTATATCTATAAGAAAACGGCGGCGCATCTTCTTGGATATCTTGGAGAGATTAACCAGGATGAGTTAATAAGCCGTCACCATAGAAATGTAAGGGGGGGAGATTCAATTGGTAAGTATGGCATTGAAAAAAGCTTTCAAGAATATCTCCATGGTAAACGGGGGGGAAAGCAGATAGAAGTTGATGCCAATGGAAGAGTAATTAAAATACTTAGAACCATTGAACCCATCGCAGGATTTGATTTGAATCTCACCCTGGATCTTGATCTGCAGCAGGCCGCTGAAAAGATGATAGAGAAAAAAGCAGGAGCAGTGGTTGCCATTGATCCTAATAATGGAGATATACTTGTTATGGCAAGCAGTCCAAGTTTTGATCAGAATGATTTTATTGGCGGTATCAGCAGTAAAAAATGGTTTTCATTAAGTCTTCATCCTGGCAAACCAATGGTTAATAGAGCAATTCAGGCCGAGTATCCTCCTGCTTCTACCTATAAAATTCTCACCTCTCTGGCAGCACTTGAAGAGCAACATATTGATATAAATACAGAAGTGTTCTGTCCTGGATTTTTAAAATACGGTAATAGAGTTTATCACTGCTGGGAAGAACATGGACATGGGAATATGAACATAACAGACGGCCTTGTGCAGTCCTGTGACGTTTTTTACTATCAGGCAGGTATTAAAACAGGTGTTGATACTTTGGCACAGTATGCAACGGGCTGCGGATTCGGCATGAAAACAGGCATTATGCTTGACAATGAGAAAAGAGGATTGATACCCACCTCTTCTTGGAAAGAGAGACGGTTCAATGAAGCGTGGCAGGGAGGAGAGACACTCTCAATTGCAATAGGGCAGGGGTTTAATCTTGTCACTCCCCTGCAGATGGCTGTCTTTACAGCAGCCGTTGGAAATGGAGGGACGCTTTACAGGCCAAGAATAGTGAGAACCATTGAAAACAGCAGTGGTAAGATTATCAAAAAAAATGATCCTGAGATTAGGGGGGAATTACCAACCAGCAGGGAAAATCTTGATATCATCAAAAATGCTCTTTTTCGTGTTGTTCAGGGTGCCAGAGGTACTGCCAGAGGAATTCGGCTTAAAGATGTCAATATAGCAGGTAAAACAGGAACAGCCCAGGTTTTCACTATTAAAAACAGAGATGAAATCAAATCAGAGGATTTGGAATATGCTTTAAGGGATCATGCCTGGTTTGTATGTTATGCCCCTGCCAAAAATCCTGTGATTGCAATATCTGTTCTGATAGAACATGGTGGACACGGTTCAAGCGCAGCTGCACCTGTCGCTGGCGCTTTGGTTGAGCAGTATATGAAAAATTTTTGATTTTAGTTTTAAATTGTTCATGAAAATACGATAAGTTTAATAAAGCATGCGATGGTTTAAAAATTGTTTGAATAGAAAATTCAAAATTAAATTTGCTGGGAGTATCGACTTGAATGTTTGATAGAAAATTGGTTGAAGATTTTGATTGGGGGTTTTTTATATTAATCCTTATGATCTGTACTTTCGGTCTTATGGTCTTGTACAGCGCTCTAACAGCAGGCCATGATGCGGGTGTGGTCAATATTCTTTTCAAAAAACAGATGATATGGATGGGGTTAGGGCTAATGGTCATGGTCATTGCTTTGATGATTGATTACAGGGAGTTGGATAAATTTAATATATTTATTTATGCGCTCTGTGTAGGCCTTCTTATCAGTGTCATGTTTTTCGGACAGCTTGGCGGTGGATCAAGGCGATGGCTTGTGCTTGGTTTTGTCAGGGTTCAGCCCTCTGAATTAATGAAAATAACATTGATTATAAGCCTTTCGTCTGTTTACTCAAAGTGTGCCTGCCAAACAGGGCTGGATTTTAAAAAATTGATTAAACCAGCGGTGTTGTGTATTATCCCGTTTCTGCTGATCGTAAATCAGCCGGATCTTGGTACCGGTCTGCTTCTGCTGCTGATTGCAGGCTCAATTACCCTGTTTGTAAAAGTGGAACGTAAAGTGTTTGTGGCATTGACTGGATTGTGTTTTGCTTCCATCCCCCTGGTCTGGTTTGCCTTAAAAAGCTATCAAAAATCAAGAATATTAACTTTTTTAAATCCTGACAGAGATCCTCTTGGATCTGGTTACCATATAATTCAGTCAAAGATAGCCATTGGATCAGGTATGCTGACAGGCAAGGGTTTTTTACAGGGAACCCAGAATGCGCTATCTTTTTTACCGGAACAGCACACTGATTTTATAGGATCTGTCCTTGCAGAGGAGTGGGGACTTATTGGATGCAGTACACTATTGATACTCTATTTTATACTTCTGTTCTGGGGATTAAATATCGCTTACAATTGCCGTAATATATTTGGTTCCATCCTGGCATTTGGTATTACAATAATGATTTTTTGTCAGATATTTATCAATATTGGCATGGTAATGGGACTGATGCCTGTTGTGGGTGTTCCGCTTCCTCTTGTCTCTTATGGCGGTTCTTCTGTTATCACCAATATGGCTGGGTTTGGAATACTTTTAAATATCAGTATGCGAAAATTTTCACACAATTGACGTTGTAATTAAAAATCACGCATCTGACTTTAATGGTAATGATTTAATTTTTTTTACCTCTTGCATCAGTAATTCTTCCTGTCAATCTCGATTTTCTGTTCAGATATGATTGATGAATTTGTTTTAATAAATATTTATTTTCAATGTTGACAAATGAGTTGCCGGATGATACTGAATCCCTGCTATTGTTAGAATTTAGACTGTTTTTGAGTCAAAACAGTCAGGAGGATACAAGTAGTTGTTTTTATAACTATTAACTGGCGGAGGGATTTATGATAAAGGTAATTCCTGATATATCTACTTTATATCAGATGGTCAACTTCCTCGTTCTGATTTTTGTGATGAATCTGGTTTTATACAAACCCATTCGTAAAGTACTTCTTAAAAGAAAAGCAAAAATTGATGGGATGCAGAAAAAGGTTAAAAAAGCTGCAAGCGACGTTATTGCTGGAGAAAAAGCTTACAAAGACGGGTTGAAAGTGGCCAGGGCTGAAGGTTTAAAAGAAAAAGAGATTTTTGTAGAAGAAGCATCAAAAGAGGAAAAAGAGATATTAGACAAAATTAACAAAAAAGTGCAGGCCAACCTTGCTGAAATTAGAGTGCAGGTGGCAAAAGAGACGGAGCAGGCCAGAAAATTGCTTGAAAGCGAGGTGGAGGTCTATGCCAGAGCTATTGGCGAAAAGATTCTCGGGAGGGCTTGCTGATGAAGAAGTGTGAAACAGATAGAAAACTTTTCAATTTTGCAGCTTCTGCTGCAATCGCAGTTTTTCTGGTTGCACTGGCAGGGGTTGTGTGGGCATCTTCTGGCGATGATGTCCATGGCGGTAGTCACAATCGCTGGCTCACAGTCGATACCTGGAAAGTTGTAAATTTTTGTATTCTTGCTGTTCTTGGATTTTTTATTGCAAAAAAACCCGTTTCCAAATTTTTTGCATCCAGAAAACAAAATATCAAAGAGGAAATTAACGAGCTTGAACAAAAAAAAGCAGATGCGGAAAAGAAACTTTTAGAATACCAGACCCAGTTTGAAAATCTTGACAAGGAATCAAAACAGATTGTTGAAAATTTCATCAAACAGGGTGAGGAAGCTAAAACCAGGATTATTACTGAAGCTGAAGCTCAGGCTGAAAAACTTGAAGAGATGGCAAAGCGAAATATTGAACAGGAATTCAAGGCGGCAAGAGTCAAACTTCAGCAGGAAATTGCTGC
>CAYZCC010000041.1:8814-13652 GCA_964476805.1 uncultured Desulfobacula sp. | reverse complement strand
ATACTAAAAAAGAGGCACCCCATGCAACCATTGTTGTATATATCAGGTTAAATCCAGCCCATTTTGCTGAAGTCTCTTTGTATATTGTCACAACCGTCGCAAAACATGGGACATACAATAAAACAAAAATCATCATGGATAAAGCAGATATCGCTGTCATTCCTGATCTTTTAAGTGCTTTTTCAAGGGTCTGCCTTTCATCATTACCCACCCCATATAGCACACCCATGGTACTTGCAACAACCTCTTTGGCAACAAAACCTGTAACGAGCGCTACGCTTTCCCGCCATCCTATGCCAATGGGTTCAAAAAAAGGTTCCAAAGCTTTTCCAATTTGGCCAATATATGATTTGGAAACCCGCTCCCGCTCTTTTATGTTTTCAATATGTTTAATTTTTAAATTCAATTCCCTGGTTAATTCTTCTTTTTTGTCAGCACCTGTTCCAGAAATTGTCTGGGAATAATCGTGTTTAATTCTATCTATTTGTTTTTCAAAATCCATACTGTAGGAGATTGGTTTTGGAAAACTTGAAAGTGCCCATATAATAATTGAACCGGCTAAAATCACACCGCCCATTTTTTTTAAGAACATTTTACTCCTGTCCCACATGTGAATCAAAAGGCTTTTCAGCATGGGCATCCTGTATGGCGGCAGCTCCATAATGAACAGAGCTTCCTGGCCTTTAAAAAAAACAGCCTTTAAAAGACGTCCGGACAAAACAGCGATGACAATGCCTGTAAAGTACAAAATAAATATAACACTGCCTGCTTTTTGTGCAAAAAAACTGCCGGCAAGTATAATATATACTGGAAGTTTTGCTGAACAGGACATAAAAGGCGTCATCAGGATTGTTAAAATCCGATCTTTCGGGTTCTCCAGTGTTCTTGTGGACATAATGGCTGGAACACTGCAACCAAATCCCATTAGCATTGGAATAAAAGATTTTCCGTGCAAACCTGAGGTATGCATGACTCTGTCCATCAAAAAAGCAGCCCTTGCCATGTAACCGGTATCTTCAAAAAGTGCAATACAAAAAAAGAGAATGAGGATATTGGGAAGAAAAATAATGACACTGCCAATTCCAGCAATGACACCATTTAATAAAAGGTCTTTCACCATAGAGGCCGGCAGGTTTTTATCCAGAAAGCTGCAGAGTGATGAAACAGATATATCTATCCACTCCATGGGATAGGCCCCAAGGTTGAAAGAGAGTTGAAACATTGCCCATATGAAAAATATAAACAGAGGGATCCCTAAAAATCTGTCTGTCAACACAAGATCAATATTGCGTGATATGTCAACTTTTTTAATTGCAAGATTAGTTACCGTATCTTTTATAATTCCGGCAATAACACCATATCTGTCATCGGTTAATACGATCTCAAAATCATCTTCAAAGAGGTCATATACTCTTTTCCGGCACTTTTCTACTGTATGAAAAACAGGGGTTGATGTCCTTGAAGTAAGATTTTGAAATCTTTTTTTGACAATCTTATCATCTTCAAGAAGTTTAATTGCATTCCAGCGCAAAGTACCATCAATATCTGCCTCATTTTCAAGTATTCCTGCTTGAACCTTTGAAATACACTTTTCAATTTCATTGCTGTATTTTATACCACGGCTTGTTTTACCGTTATTGAATCTCTTAATTTCCTCAATCGCCTCTTTGATAAGGCGGTCAATTCCCCTGTTTTTATTGCCAACGGTGAAGACAACAGGCAGACAAAGCAGTTGGGATAGTTTTTCTGCATCAATCCTGGTTCCTTTTGCTTCTGCAACATCTGCCATATTCAGTACAAACAGAGCCGGCTGTCCAAGTTCCATGATTTGAATGGAAAGAAAAAGACTTCTTTCAAGACTTGAGGCATCAATAATATTAATAACAATATCAGGGGTTTCATTTAAAATAAAATCTCTGGCAGTGATTTCTTCAATTGAAAATGGTGTAAGGCTGTAAGTACCAGGGAGATCAACAATATTCAGATCATACTCCCTATACTTTAGCTGCCCCTCTTTTTTCTCCACAGTCACCCCGGGCCAGTTGCCAACTTTCTGCCTTGCACCTGTGAGATTGTTAAATATGGTTGTCTTGCCGCAATTGGGATTTCCGGCAAGTGCAATCGTTAGTTGTTTTTGCATGTCATCTTTTTTTATATTTTACATTTTCAACAAGGATCGTTTCAGCTTCTTCAATTCTGAGAGATATATGATAACCTTTAATCACAAGTTCTATGGGATCTTTAAGCGGTGCATATTTTTCAACATATATTGCGGCCCCTCTGTTGATTCCCATTTCAAGCAGTCTGCGCCGCAAAAGTCCTTCTCCGGTAACTCTACGAATAATTCCTTCCTGACCGGTTTTCATCTGGCTTAGCATCATGGATGGCTGGAATGAATATTCTGATTCCTCAATAGTTTCAGAATCTGTTATCAATGTTTGATGAAAAGGCTGTACCCTGATTTTTTCTGCCATTCCCTTGCCGAGAACCATACGGTTTTCACCAATGGCAATGACCACTTGACCGCCAAAACTATTTGAAACAATTTCAATTAAATCCTTTTTTTTCAACCCCATGGAAGAGATTCTAAGCTGCATGTTTTTGCCTGCTTCAAACTCTTTTACAATGAGTTTTTCTCCCTGTTTGGCTTTATTTAGAGAGACGAGAGCAGAACGGTTTTCCATGCATCTGGCGCAGATACCGTATATTTCCATTTTGTGCTGCAGCATCAGAAAATCATAGGCTTCGGCAAGTTTAAGCTGTTGTTTTTCTATGGCTTCATCCTTAAACTCTGTGATATTGCCACATTTTGTACACACCATATGATCATGGTGCAATCCAAGATGTCTGTGTTCATATTGAGTCTCTTTATCATCAAATTCAATTTTGCTTGCAAATCCAAATCTGCACAAAAGTTCCATGCTGTTAGCGACGAATCCATTATCAATCAGCGTTCCATCTCTATCCAGCTGCATCATAATATCGTCAATGGTTACATGATGTTCAAGTTTTAAAAAAGCCTCCAGAATCTGGAATCTTAAATCAAACTGATCAACACCCTGCTGTTGAAACAATTTTTTAAACTGCTTTTTTTCCTGCTCATGCGTATTGATCATAATTCTCTTCCCTTAAAAATAACACTCTAAAATATTATAGCTGCAGGGTTATGTCAAGGTGATGAAAATCACAAAAAAGCGGGATAATTCTTTTGAAAAAGGTTTTACTGGCTTTTTAAAAAACAGTGCATAGACTATTTAACTTAACTTTTGGTGCAAAAAGATGGGTTAATAAAAAATATAACCGTTTAAAATAATTAAATATATGGTATGTAGTCCAATGATTACAGCTGATCTGGAAGATGCGCCTGAGTTCCATCGCACGAATAACAAACACAGCTGCCCGTTTGATTTGAGAAATGAAATTAAAATGTAAAACCGTTAAAAAGTTTGTTGGGAAGATGCAATCTGTCAAATGGTATGCGCAAGTAATAAGCAACAACTAAAATTTTTGTATCATTCACGGGGCAGCATAATAATTGTAGCTGGCTGAAATCATAAGAAAAAAATGACATAACGTAATTTATTAAAATCATAAGAAAAAAATATAGATTTTTGTTTTTTAATGTGTTAAGCATAATCTATGGAGTTTAAAAGACCATTTGCAGAGGAAGGTTGGGAGACAACACCAAAGTCGTTTCGTCTGTATATTATCCAGCTTGAGGATCGTGTCATCAAGCGTTTCAAAGAAACAGAAGATTTGAAAAAACGGGTAACAGTGCGTTCATTCTGTCAATCTGTTTTTGGGATTTCCACCTCTTCAGGTACCATTCAAAAAGTCATTGACCGTGCATCGCAAGCCCTGAAACCTGTCTATGAAAATATTGGAGATAAATTCCGTAACAGCGCGGCAAATTATATCGATGAAACGTCATGGTTCCAGAATGGTATGCTGAACTGGCTGTGGGTAATGGCCAACAACAGCCTTGCATATTTTATGATTCATAGAAATCGGTCAAAGCAGGCTTTCCTGCTTAACCCCGTGAATGGATACAAATTTTTGAATAATCATTAAACTAAGGAGTAAATCAATGAGAAAAATGCTGATTATTGCTGTCATGGCATCATTATTATTTACTTTTCAAAACGTTGCTGCTGAACAGGTAACTGTATTTGGTCCCTGGCTCGGCCAGGACCAGGAAATGGTGGAAAAGGTATTGTCTGTTTTTGCTGAAGAGTCAGGCCATGACGTTCGTTATGTTGGTTCCGATTCCTTTGAGCAACAGATTTTTGTGGATGCCGAAGCCGGCTCTGCGCCGAATGTGGCGGTATTTCCACAACCGGGTCTTGCCATGGGCATGGCAAAGCGTGGTTTTTTAACCCCGCTTGCGGCTGATACGTCTGATTGGGTGCGCAAGAATTATGCTGCCGGTGATTCCTGGGTTGATTTGGGGACTTATCCTGATAAGAGTGGCAAAAAACAATTGTTCGGCTTTTGTTATAAAGTCGACATTAAATCCCTGGTATGGTATTCGCCGGAGAATTTTGAAGATGCCGGATATGAAGTGCCACAAACCATGGAAGAGCTAAAAGCCCTCACAAATCAGATCGTTGCCGATGGTGACACGCCATGGTGTATTGGTTTGGGATCGGGTGGTGCCACAGGCTGGCCCGCAACAGACTGGGTGGAGGATATGATGTTGCGTACCCAGCCACCAGAAGTCTATGATCAATGGGTAACCAATGAGATGAAATTTAACGACCCGCGTGTCATCGCTGCCATCGAGGAATTTGGTTTTTTTGTGCGCAATGACAAATATGTGGCGGGGGGTGCAGGCACGG
>CAYZCC010000041.1:0-8804 GCA_964476805.1 uncultured Desulfobacula sp. | reverse complement strand
CACGGTGGCATCAACGGATTTCCGCGACAGCCCAAAAGGGTTGTTCTCGTCACCACCACAATGCTATATGCATCATCAGGGAAGCTTTATTCCTGCGTTTTTCCCTGAAAGTACCGTGGTCGGTGAAGATGCAGATTTCTTCTATTTCCCTGCTTATGTAAGTAAGGATCTTGGCAAACCAGTACTTGGTGCAGGAACGATCTGGGCAATTACCAATGACAGCAAGGGTGCTCACGATCTGATCAAATGGCTGCGTGAACCAAAGGCTCATGAAACCTGGATGGCGATGAAGGGATTTTTGACCCCGCACAAAGGGGTTGATCCCAGCAAATTCAGTGATCCTACCCTCCGCAAGATGAATGAAATCCTGCTGAATGCAACCACCTTTCGATTCGATGGTTCGGATTTGATGCCAGGCGGTGTCGGTGCAGGTTCATTCTGGACAGGTATGGTTGATTATTGCGGTGGGAAGTCGGTTGAAAAAGTGACCCTGGAAATCCAGAAATCCTGGGATACACTGAAGTAAGCCATCAATAATTATAGGAAAAGGATGCTGCGCAGCTTTTCTGCGGTGCAGCGTTTTTTGAAACCTTGTTCGACAAGAGGAGGTAATGAGGATGCATCCAGCTTTACAAGGACTTGTAACCATCATTTTTGGAGTAGGGGGTTGTCTGGGATATTTTTACCTGGCCAACCAGTTGCTTGATAAAATAATTTTTCCACCGCGCCTCGATGACGCGGGGCGCAATATCAATCGCGCCAACATGATCAGGCCATGGCTGTTCCTGTTTCCGGCTATTTTTGCGTTGGGTTTATATCTGGCTTACCCGGTATTTGAAACCCTGCGACTGTCATTGACCGACAGAATGCAGGACGGCGCTTTCGTGGGACTTGCCAACTACCGTCAGATGTTTGGTGAAGACAAATTCTGGGAAGCCATGTTCAACAATATATTGTGGCTTCTCGTCGTACCGGCAGTCTCCACCGCCTTTGGTCTGTTGGTTGCACAATTGACCGATCGGATTGCCTGGGGAAATATTGCAAAGTCGTTGATATTTATGCCAATGGCTATTTCATTTGTCGGCGCCTCGGTTATTTTCAAGCTGATCTATGATGCCCGTCCTGAAGGCCAGGATCAAATTGGTGTAGTGAATGCGGTGTGGATGCAGTTTAATGGCGGCCTGGGGTCCTTTTTATTTCTGAGGCTTTTTCCGGCGGTCATTCTGCTGGGGTTTGCGATCCTGGTCGGTTATACCATCTGGGTTGTCATGCGACCGATTCTGAAAAGACAACGACCTCTGAGATCTATGTTGACGGCATTTACGACTGTTTTATCCGTTTTTGGTACTTACCTTATCATTTTGGCTTTGATCAATATCTTTCAAGTGTTCTCTATGGAGTACCCTTACGGGAAACCCCAGACCTGGTTAACTTTGCCGTTCTGGAACAACTTCTTTCTAATGGCGGTGTTGATCTGGATACAGACCGGATTCGCAATGGTCATCCTGTCAGCTGCGCTGCGCGGTATTCCCGAGGAAACTATCGAAGCCGCGATCATTGACGGTGCAAACCCGTTCCAGGTCTTCTTCGGTATCAAGATACCGCAGATAAGCGGCACCATCGTCGTGGTCTGGACCACCATTACCCTGACGGTGCTCAAAGTCTTTGATATTGTTTTCGCGATGACCAATGGTCAGTGGCAAACCCAGGTGCTTGCCAACTATATGTTTGACAAACTATTTCGTGCCAATGACTGGGGAGTGGGTTCAGCAAGCGCAATCATTATCATGCTGCTGGTGATGCCGATTCTGGTATGGAATGTTGTTAACGCCCGTAAAGAGATGCGTTAGGAGGGATTATGAATAATATTGCAGGAACAAAATCTTCGCTGGTCTGGGCAGTACATCTGTCACTGGGATTATTGGTTTTATTGTGGCTTTTTCCGACCATAGGTCTGTTTGTTTCATCGTTTCGCACAGCAGACCAGATCTCTACCAGTGGCTGGTGGTCATCGCTTGGAGAGGTAGAACAAAATCTGATTCTGCGAGCCGCCGATCCAGACGAGTATCGCGTCGAGCGTGATGGACGTTACGTTGTCGAGGGCGTGCTTTTCGAAAAAAGGGTTGAAGCCAAAATCAAAGTGTGGGGTGTATCGTCGAAACGTATTGATGAATTTCTACCGGGTGATACGGCGGATCTTAAAAAAGGTGAAACCATAACAGTGGATGCTCAAGGCAACTATATATGGTCTGGACCGGAGAACCGAATGAAAGGTCGAGGTCAACGGGTGTTTGTCACCGCTCAGACCCCTCCGGATTTCACCCTGGCGAATTATAAAAATATGCTGTTTGATGAAAAGAATATCGAAGGTATGGCAAACGCCTTTTTCAGTACACTGACTGTTACCATACCGTCCACTGTTATTCCTATCGTTATCGCTGCGTTTGCTGCTTATGCACTGGCATGGATGGAATTTCCCGGACGTTCTCTGCTGATTGCTGCTGTTGTTGGTTTGTTGGTCGTTCCTTTACAACTGGCGTTGATCCCACTTTTAAAACTGCACATGGGGATCGGTATCGGTAAAGGATATCTTGGTGTCTGGCTTGCCCACACCGGGTTTGGACTGCCGCTTGCGATCTATCTGTTGCGTAATTATATGGTATCGCTGCCCCGTGATATTATCGAAAACGCACGAGTGGATGGCGCCACTGATTTCCAAATTTTCATCAAGATCATCCTGCCGTTATCATTTCCGGCTTTAGCGTCATTTGCGATATTTCAGTTCCTGTGGACCTGGAACGATCTGCTGGTGGCTAAAGTTTTTCTCATCGATGCCACGGGTGAAACAACAGTAATGACCAACCAGATTGTGGAATTGTTAGGCACCCGGGGTGGTAATTGGGAGATATTGGCAACTGCAGCATTCGTTTCAATTGCAGTGCCGTTGCTGGTGTTCTTTTTGATGCAGCGATATCTGGTTCGGGGATTACTTGCCGGCTCAGTTAAATAAGAGGATGAATACGATAGTATCAGAACATAGTGCCGGACCAAAGCACTTGTACGTCTGGCTAAAAAGTATTACAACTAAAACAGGGGAAAGAAAATGGCTAACTTGAATTTATCTGCTGTTGATAAAACCTATCCGGGTAATATCAACGTTTTGCGCAATATTAATCTAGATATTGAAATCGGGGAATTGATTATTTTTGTCGGGCCATCTGGTTGTGGCAAATCTACCTTGCTGCGTATGATCGCCGGACTTGAACGTATCAGCAGTGGTACATTGAAAATCAATAACCAGATCATGAATGATGTACCACCGGCACAGCGGGGTATCGCTATGGTGTTCCAGTCCTATGCACTGTATCCACATATGACGGTGCGTGATAATTTATCTTTTGCACTAAAAATAGCAAAAAAATCTCAGGCTGAAATCGATGAGGCAATCAGCAATGTGGCAAAAATTCTGCAATTAGAACCTTATCTTGATCGCCTGCCGAAGGCCTTGTCCGGTGGTCAGCGCCAGCGTGTCGCTATTGGTCGCTCCATCGTTCGTGATCCGCAAGTTTACCTGTTTGACGAACCTTTGTCGAATCTTGATGCAGCGTTGCGGGTTGCGACACGTATTGAGATCGCAAAGCTTAAGGAGGCAATGCCGGACCGCACCATGATCTATGTGACCCATGACCAGGTAGAGGCAATGACCCTGGCAAGCCGTATCGTTGTACTCGCTAACAAAGGGATTGCCCAGGTCGGTTCACCAATGGAACTTTATGAAACGCCTAAAAGCGAGTTTGTAGCACAATTTATCGGTTCACCGGCCATGAACCTTATGGCGGGTAAAATTACCAGTACGGGTGCACAAACCGAGGTCACCCTGAATCAAGGCGGTAAGGCAATATCATCAGTTCCAACTCGTGATTCAGATATGGGTCTGGAAGTCAATGTCGGGGTTCGTCCGGAAGATTTGGCGCAAAGTAACGATGAATACCTTTACAAAGGCAGAGTTGAATATACTGAAGCACTCGGTGAAGTGACACTGCTTTATTTCAATTCTCAAGGTGACAACCCGGCAGTGGTTGCCAAGCTTCCCGGTGTGCATGCAGCGTTACGCGGTCAACAGGTTGGCATGACTGCTTCCATGGGTAAAATTCATCTGTTTCACAACGGTGAATCTTTAGTTTACCGTGATTGAAATAACTTGATCTGACCCAAACTTAAAACCGATGCGCTTTCCTTTATGGGAGAATTATTAATCTCACTAAGCTCACAAAGCACATGGAGAATGTTTAATCGGATTTTGCCTGATCGACGTTATTAACTTTTCCTTTGCGCCTTTGTGTATTGAATTTTATTGAACAGGTTCTCTTTTGGTACCACCCAGATCAATAAGATCAATACCTGTTTGAAATCGTTCGGCATGATTTGATGGGTCATCTTTTTTTCTGCGTGGCTATTATCCATTTGGTTAATATATTGGTTAATATACTCTTTTTTCTGTTACAGAATCAAATAAAACTGCTTTTGAAATATCAAAAAGCAAATCCATATTCTGACCGGGGTTTACAGCCTTGTCCGGGTGAATCCGACACGTGACCTTTTGATCATTTACTTTTGCAAAAACTAATGTATCAGGGCCTGTTGGTTCTGTTACTTCTACAAGGCAATTCAGGGAATACACTGAATGCCGCTTAATTCGGCTGGATGAAAATTCACGGATTTGTTCCGGTCGAATACCAAGTATCATGGATGTGTCGATATAGTTTTCAGGATTTTTGAAAAGCTCCTCTGCTGGAACAAAACATTTCTGACCATTGTTTGCGGCCAGGGCAATTTTTAATTCACCATCATTTTTTTCAATCTTACATGGAATAAAATTCATTGCAGGTGAGCCAATAAATCCAGCAACAAAAACAGAAGCAGGATTTTCATAAATCTCACGAGGACTCCCAAACTGTTCAATAACCCCGTCTTTCATTATTGCAATCCGGTCCGCAAGGGTCATGGCTTCGATTTGATCATGGGTAACATAAACAATGGTTGTCCCTACTTTTTGATGCAGCAGTTTAATCTCCGTACGCATCTCGACCCGAAGTTTTGCATCAAGATTAGATAATGGCTCATCAAATAAAAAAATCTTAGGTTCTCTGGCAAGCGCCCTTCCCATGGCAACCCTTTGACGTTGTCCACCCGAAAGCTGTGCCGGCTTTCGATCGAGCAAATTCTTGATTTGAAGCATGGCAGCAATTTTTTCCACCTGCTTATTTACCTCTGCTTTTGGTACTTTTCTGGTTTCCAAACCAAATGAAATATTTTTTCTGACATTCATATTGGGATAGAGAGCATAGGATTGAAACACCATTGCTATATCCCTGTCCTTTGGAGCAATGCGTGTTACATCTCTGTCTCCAATTTTTATCACGCCTGATGATATGGTTTCGAGTCCTGCAATTAAGTTCAGCAAAGTTGATTTACCGCAACCAGAAGGTCCGACCAGGACAAGAAATTCACCCTGAGTAATATCCAGAGATATATCTTTTAATGCCTCAACACTGCCAAATTGTTTTTTTACATTATCAATTGTTAAAGATGCCATAACCTAATCACTATCCTTTTACTGAACCTGCAGTAAGTCCTCTTAAAAAATATTTCCCTGCAACAATATAAACCACCAGGGTCGGCAATGCAGCAATTATGGCTGCCGCCATATCAACATTGTATTTTTTTACACCGGTTGATGTGTTAACAAGATTGTTTAATGCAACAGTAACCGGTTGCGTCTCTCCAGATGAAAAAACAACACCAAATAAAAAATCATTCCATATTTGAGTGGTTTGCCAGATAATACATACAACAAAAATAGGAATAGAAACCGGCAGCATTATTTTAAAGAAAATTCTAAAAAACCCAGCCCCATCAATTTTAGCTGCATTTACAAGTTCCTGGGGAATGGTTACGTAATAATTTCTGAAGAACAATGTTGTAAACGCTAATCCATAAATAACATGTACAAGAATCAATCCTGAAAGTGTTTGAGCCATCCTTAAACTTCCTAACATTTTGGCCATAGGAAGCAGAATAATTTGAAATGGAATAAAGCATCCCAAAAGAAGGATTGAAAAAATCACTTCACTCCCCCAAAACTTCCATTTGGAAAAAACATAACCATTGGCTGCACCTATCAATGTTGAGATCAAAACTGCAGGTACCGTGATCTTTATTGAATTCCAGAAATATCCTTTGATTCCATCACATGTCACACCAATACAAGCGGTATCCCAGGCCGTCTTCCATGCGGCAAGGGTGAATTCACGGGGAAAAGATATTAAATTTCTTGTCCGAATGTCATCCATCGTTTTAATGGATGTAAAAATCATAATGATCAGAGGAATTAAAAAGTAAATCGCAGCAACGATTAAAATTGCATAAATCGCAGCCTTGAAAAAAATCATGGATGGTGTTTTCTGATAAACAGTCACTTGCTTGTAATTACTCATTGCCCCGACTCCTTAATTCTGAATAAAGATAAGGTACAATGATTGCCAAAACTGCACCAAACATTACCATGGAACTAGCCGCCCCTAAACCTAACCGACCTCTTGTAAATGCAAAAGAATACATAAAGGTAGCAGGCACATCAGAAGAGTACCCTGGTCCGCCACCAGTTAGTGCGACAACCAGGTCAAAACTCTTTATGGCTATATGGCTCAAAATCATCAATGTACTGAAAAATACGGGTCTTAAGCTTGGTATAATAATTTTAGTATATATCCTTGGAAGGCTTGCGCCGTCAATTCGGGCCGCCTTTATTATGGAATCATCAATGCCACGAAGACCTGCTAAAAACAGTGCCATAACAAATCCTGTGGATTGCCATACCCCTGCAATAACAATGGTATAAATGGCCATATCCGAATTAACCAGCCAATCGAATCGAAAGGTTTCAAAACCAAAATCAATCATTAATTTTTCTATTCCAAGGCCTGGATTTAAAATCCACTTCCATACGGTTCCTGTCACAATAAAAGATAAAGCCATGGGGTATAAGAATATAGTTCTCAATGTGCCTTCAATACGGATTTTCTGATCAAGAAATATGGCGAGTAACAATCCCAGGATAATGCATATAATAATAAATAAAGACCCAAAGATCATTAGATTTTTACCGGCAACCATCCATCGGTCATTACTGAACAATTTTATATATTGTATCAATCCTTCAAACTCATATCTTGGGAGTATTCGGGATTTCGTAAATGAAATCCAAGCGGTCCAGAGTATAAAGCTATATACAAATAAAATAATGGATACAAATGTTGGGGCTACCACAAGTTTAGGGAGCAATCTGTCAGATAGATACGACAATTGATTCGCAAATGTTCCGGATTGATGTGAAGCCATTTTGTCTTAATCCTTGCGTTCTGAGAATATAGGGTTAAACCGCAGACATGGAATGTCTGCGGTTTGATCAAACATTTATTTTGCTGCGGCAACAGCTGTAACAAATTCAGCCGCCGCCGCTTCTGCTGTCATGTCAGAATTATAAAACTTTGTAACCACATCGTATAAAGCACCTTGAACGGCTGGAGAAACTGCCATACCATGCGCCATACTTGGAAGGAGCGTTCCATTGGCCGCCGCTGCAGAGAATTCATCCATTGAGCGAAGCGCAATGTCATCAAATGATATTTTTTCAACACCTGTTTTTACAGGGATAGAACCTTTGTTTACATTAAAGACTTCCTGGAATGTATTTCCAAGGATAAGACGAGCCATGGCATTCTGTGCAGATTTTGCATTTTTATCTTTTACATCAAACATAATAAAACTGTCTACGTTAAACAGATAAGTTCCTGCAGATTCCGGTACAGGAAAGGCTACATAATCAGAACCCGGGTTTTTACCTGCGGCAGTAAATTCACCTTTTGCCCAGTCTCCCATGAACTGCATCGCGGCTTCTCCTTTGATAACCATTGAAGTAGCCATGTTCCAGTCCCGGCCGGGTGCATTTTTATCAGTATATTTTTTAATCATTTTGAGTGTTTTAAGGGCTTTAATCATTTCCGGACTGTTCAGCGCTCCAGGTTCAGTATCTACGAGTGCTTTTTGATAGACGCCTGCTCCGGCCTGACCAATAACGATGACTTCAAGTACAGTGGCTTCCTGCCAGGGTTGCCCACCAAAAGCAACAGGGATAAAACCTGCAGCCTGAATTTTCTTTGCTGCTTCTTCGAATCCTGCCCATGTCGTTGGAATCTTGGCGCCGGCTTTAACAAAAATACTTGGGTTACACCACATCCAGTTGTTTTTATGCACATTTACAGGAACGGCAACATAGCTGCCTTTATACTTCATTATATCGGTAACAACTTTGGGTACCAGACGATTCCAATCTTCTCTTTTTGCAACAGTATCAAGATTCGCAAGAAGTCCTTCTTCAGCCCACTCTTGAATCGCAGGTCCTTTTACTTGGGCTGCTGTTGGTGGGTTACCTGCCATGGCACGTGTTTTCAGTATAGTCATTGCATTTTCACCGGCACCGCCGGCAACTGCCATGTCTTTCCATGAATGACCTTCTTTTTCAAGAAGATCTTTTAAAACGGCTATAGATTTTGCTTCACCACCGGATGTCCACCAGTGTAACACTTCAACCTCTCCAGCATAGGCACTGGTAGTAATCATACTGATAAATGCCAGTACGGCAGTCATTTTTGCTAATAATTTAAATTTCATTTCTTCTCTCCTTAGAAAATTTTATTTAATAACTGTTAAGCGATAATGTTTCAAAGGTAACATTCCTGAAA
>CAYZCC010000040.1:4181-13751 GCA_964476805.1 uncultured Desulfobacula sp. | reverse complement strand
TATCATATGTATCCTTATTATGCTTGAACATATTCATGAAATGACGCCTGACCTGGCTGGATTATCGTTAAGTGTCTGTTTCAACAGGGCTTCTCTGAAAAGAGAGTTGGAAGCAATCCAATCCAATTATATTCATCTCGATATTTTATTAGAGTGTAATGACATCAACAACGTTCTGCAAATTTTTGAATACAGCGGGGGTAGAGTGCCCACTCCTTTTTAAGGCCTTTTGCCTTTATGTCATCAAGGGTGTCATGATCTTCAATTTCAAAGGCTTTCTGCCCGATAATGGGACCGGTGTCTTCACCGTAATCAATATAGTGAACGGTACATCCGCCAATTTTGCAGCCATAGGCAAACGTGTCTCCATAACCGTCGGTTCCGGGAAAAGCGGGGAGAAGTGCCGGGTGGATATTCATAATTCTGCGTTTTTCCGGCTCGATATTGATTCTGTCAATAAAATAGGGTGTCAGTACCCGCATAAATCCTGCCAGTACAAGAAGATCCATATCATAGGCAACTATTTTGTCCAGAAGTTGTTTTTCTGCAATGGCGCGGCTTTTTAAAAAAAAGTCAATCTGCTCCTTGGATGTCCCCGGCTCAAAAAGTTTTTGTTTTGATTCAATCTCCTGCAGGTTGAAATCCTCTGGGAGATCAATATCCTTGATCCCCTCTTTTTTACACGATTTGATGATTTTTGAATAATCCACAACAAAGGTATCAATATTGGCTTTTTGAGCCCGTTCAAGCCCTTTTACTCCCGGGTTGTCCGAACCTGTAAAAACAATTTTGGCATCTATGGAATTATTGAGAGCGGCATCAATAATTGCCTGAAGATTTGTTCCGCCGCCTGATATCAAAGTTCCAACACGTATTTTTTTTGCCATGATATTCTCCTTATGCTTCTCTATTGATTTCCATATCCGTTCTGCTCCCCGCAGTCAGGACACTGCCAGGTGATTCCGTTGCAGGTCAAGCCCCACTGGCTTTCATACATGCACTCCTGGCACATTGTGAACCCGCATCTGCACTGCCAGCAGAATCTAAACTCCCTCAAGCAGCAGTGGCACTTTTTTGATTTTTTCAGCCGCTTTTTTTCTCTTCTTGTTTTGACCTTATCTTTCATTTTATAAATAGCTTCTACTTTATTTATAAAGATAGTATATATAGTCCGCAAGGATAAAAGTTCAACAAAAAAATAAATATTAAAAGGGTTATGATTATGGTGCCATCCAAAAAAATATTTCTAATTGACGGCAGTGCTTTTCTCTATCGTGCATTTCACGCCATCAGAAGTCTGAATACTTCAAAAGGGCATCCAACCAATGCCACATTTGGTTTTACCAGAATCCTGATGAAACTGATCAAGGAGAATAATCCAGAGTATGCGGTTGTCTTTTTTGATGTCAGGGGTCTTACATTCAGGCATGAAATGTATGATCAATATAAAGCAAACAGGCCCCCAATGCCCAAAGAGCTGTCTGTTCAGATTCCTGATATTAAAAAGATCATTGCCGCATTTAATATTCCTGTGGTGGAAAAAGTGGGGTTTGAGGCAGATGATCTTGTGGGGACCTATTCAAAGATGGCACAAAAAAAAAATTTTGAAGTTGTGATGGTGACAGGAGATAAGGATTTTATCCAGCTGATCACTGATACCTGCATTTTGTGGGATCCCATGAAAGATACCATACAAAACAGGAAAAAAATTAAAGTGGAGATGGGGATTGAGCCGGAGCAATTTATTGATGTGCTTGGACTTGCCGGAGACAGTGCTGATAATATTCCGGGAGTTAAGGGAGTCGGTCCTAAAACAGCCATCAAACTGATCAGGGAGTTTGGCTCAATTAAAAACATCTATGAAGATCTTGACACCCTTCAATCAAAGAAAAAACTGTATGAAAATCTCTCTGCCAGCAAAGATACTGTTTTTTTAAGTCGTGATCTTGCCTCCATTGATACAACGGTTGCTGTAAAAAAAGATATTGAAGAGTTTAAACTCAAAGCGTTTAATAGAGATAAAGCATTTAAATTGTTCCAGGAGTTTGAGTTTAGAAGTCTTGTTACAGAGTTTGCCAGGAACGCTGAAAAAGTTGAAAAAATATATAAGCTGATTGCCACCCCCAGAGATCTTGAAAAACTTGCCAGTGTATTGAAGTCAAAAGAAATTTTTGCCATTGATACGGAGACCACCTCCAAAAATCCCATGGAGGCGGATCTTGTCGGGATATCCTTCTCTTTCAGGGAAAATCAGGGACACTATATTCCCGTCAGCCATATTTCAGATACCAGAGAGGAGATTGAACATCCTGACAAAAAGGAAATTTTGAGAATTTTCAAGCCGCTTCTGGAAGATCCTGATATAAAAAAGGTGGGGCAGAATATCAAGTATGACTATATTGTACTTTCAAGGTTTGGTATCCATATGCAGGGAGTTGTCTTTGATACCATGATAGCCTCCTACCTCCTGAATCCGTCTGTAAGGGGGCACAGCCTTGATCAGATTGCCATGGATATTTTTGGTTATAAAACCATCTCCTATGAAGAGGTGGTTGGTAAAGGAAAAAGCCAGATAAATTTCAGTCAGGTACCGGTTGCAAAAGCGGTTGATTATGCCTGTGAAGATGCAGATATCACTTTTATGGCGTATCAGCATTTTAAAAAAGAGATTCAGAATAACAATCTTTCAGAGTTGATGGAAAAAATTGAGGTGCCGCTCATAACTGTCCTGGGAAATATGGAGCTGCAGGGGATTCGGGTTGATAAAAAGGTTTTAAAAGACCTCTCCAGCACTTTTGCCAGGGAGTTAAAAGCGCTTGAAAACGAGATCTATGTTCTTGCCGGAGAGCCGTTTAATATCCAATCCTCCCAGCAGCTTGGCGAGATACTTTTTGAAAAGCTTCAGCTCAAAGTGGTTAAGAAAACAAAAAAAACAAAGGGGTATTCAACCGATGTTCATGTATTGACTACCCTTGCAAAAGAGCATAAACTGCCTAAAAAACTGCTGCGGTACAGAACCCTTGGCAAACTTAAATCAACCTATGTGGATTCTCTTCAAAAACTGGTCAATAAGGAGACCGGCAGGATTCACACCTCCTTTAATCAAACCATTACAGTTACCGGCAGATTAAGCAGCTCCAACCCGAATCTTCAGAATATTCCCATCCGTAAAAGCGAAGGTAAAAAAATCAGAAAAGCCTTTATCCCTGAACACGGCCATATCCTGATCTCTGCGGATTACTCGCAGATAGAACTCAGGATCCTTGCCCATTGTGCGGATGATAAAATTCTGATTCAATCTTTTAATAATGATGAAGATATTCACCATCGAACCGCCCTGGAAGTTTTTGAGGTGATGCCGCAGTTTGTAACAGATGATTTAAGAAGCCAGGCCAAAGCCATCAATTTTGGTATTGTATATGGCATGAGCGCATTCAGACTTTCAAATGAACTCAATATCAGCCGTAAAATGGCAGATACCTATATTAAAAATTATTTTAAACGATACGCCGGGGTTAAGAGATTTATTGACAACACCATAAAAGAGACGAAAAAGAGCGGCGAAGTTTTTACAATTTTTGGCAGAAAACGCCGCCTTGATGATATAAATTCTTCCAATTTCAGTATTAGAAATTTTGCACAGAGGGCAGCAGTCAACACGCCAATACAGGGCAGTGCAGCTGATTTAATCAAGCTTGCCATGATCAAAATGGAGGCGGCGTTAAAAAAAAAGCAGCTGAATTCAAAAATGCTTTTATCTGTCCATGATGAAATCATCTTTGAAACCCCCCTGGAGGAAAAAGCGGTTTTAATGGATCTTGCTAAAAACGTTATGGAGAACGTCCATCCGCTTAAGGTGCCGTTAAAGGTGAATTTTGGAACCGGAGATAACTGGGCCATTGCGCATTGATTTTTATTGCTCAGACAAAGGATCTTAAATATTTTAATTCTTAAAACATGAAACCGGTGCTTTGCAGCAAGTGATAGAGTTTAAAAATTATGAAAATATTGGTTATTAATACAGGCAGCTCTTCACTTAAGTATAAGCTTTTTACAATGGGCCATATCCGACAGAAAGCTGTTTTACTGGCTGACGGCATTATTGAGCGCATTGGTGAAAAAATGGGACGGATCACCCACACGATATTTAAAAAAGATCAGAAGAGAACGTTTGTAAAAAAAAAGGCAATAAAGAGTCATAAACTTGGAATGCATCTGGCTGTTAATCTGCTCATTGATCCTGAAACCGGTGTTCTTGATGATATAAACCAGATTGATGCGGTCGGCCACCGTGTGGTCCAGGGCGGGGAAGAGTTCAGCAATGCTGCTGTTATTGATAAAAGAGTTAAAAAAGCCATTAGAAACAGTTTCACTCTTGCGCCTTTACATAATCCTGCCAACCTTACAGGAATTCAGGTCAGTGAAGCACTTCTGCCAGATATCCCAAATATTGCAGTGTTTGATACGCAATTTCACCAGACGATGCCTGAAAAAGCATTTCTTTATGCGCTACCTTATGAATACTATACAAAATTAAAAATCCGGCGCTATGGTTTTCATGGAACTTCCCACAAATATGTTGCCAGGGAAGCTGCAAATTTAATGGGAAAAGATAAAAACAGAGTGAATCTTATTACCCTCCACCTTGGTAACGGCTGTTCCATGTGTGCCATTGAAAAAGGAGAGTGCCGGGACACCTCCATGGGCATGACCCCGCTTTCAGGAATAATGATGGGAACCCGGACAGGTGATATGGATCCTGCTATCCCATATTTTCTCATGGAGCAGGAAGGCATGAATATAAAAGAGGTGGATGCGGTATTAAACAAAAAAAGCGGGTTAAAAGGTGTCTGCGGCTTTAATGATCTGCGTGATATCCGTGAAGCCGCAGCAAAAGGCAACCATAAGGCGCAACTGGCCATTGATATGTTTGTTTTTCAGATAAAAAAATATGTTGGCGCCTATGCAGCGGTGCTTGGATCTGTTGATGCCCTGGTTTTTACAGCAGGAATCGGAGAAAACGACTATCTTGTAAGGGCGGGAATTTGTGAAAACCTTTCATTCATGGGTGTTGATGTGGATGCTGAAAAAAACAGCTCAAAAGCAGTCCCGCCTTTTGCCATTCACACTGAAAACAGCAGCGTACAGGTATGGGTAATCCCAACCAATGAAGAGCTTGAAATAGCAAGGCAGACCTTCAATAGAGTATCATGCGGTAGGAAAAAAGGCCGTTTGTAGTCATTTACAGGTAGAATTTCAAACAGATCTGTTGATTATATTTTGAATCTGTTCATTTCCCTGGGTATAGAATTTCTCGATAAACTCTTTGTGGGCATTAAACGACCAGTGGGAATCTCTCCATAACCTGCCGGCTTTTTCAGGAGTGCCGTGGGAAAAAATAGTTAACAATTGATCATGCTCATCACAGTTTATCAGCTCCCACTCTTTTATATAAGTCAACCTGGGCCAGTCATAGAGTTTTTGCTTTAAGGGCATGATGATATTCTTTAAATCTGTATTGCTTGACAGATTGAGAAAAACATCATGAAAGGCGATGTTTAACTCATAGTATAGTTTATCAAATCTCTCTGCTTGACTGCTCTGCATGGTTTCTCTGAGATCTGTATTAATCTTTCTCATTTTTTTTATGTGTGCGGGTGTTATTTTATCAAACACTGACACGATCACAGCACTTTCCAGCGCACCAATAATTTCAACGGTGTTCTTGATTTTTTCCAGTGTGAATTTATTAACCCGGATGCCACGTCTTGGCAAAATAGTTACAAAGCCCTCACATTCAAGCTTTATCAGCGCATCCCTTAAAGGTGTTTTACTGATTCCCAGCTGCTTGCTGATTTTGTTTATATTTATAAGAGAACCAGGAAACAGCCGGCTGCTCTGCATCTCATTTCTAAGGTATTCATACACCTGTTCCTGTAAAGATCGTACATCCAGTAGTTTGTAGGGGGTATTGTTATATTTTTGTATCATCTGTTTTGTATTTTTTTTACCGCTTCAGGCCGTAACTTTATTGCTTGGGAACACCAGTGGAAATGATAAATTCTCAAATGGATGAAACGGCCGGCAGTTTTTACCGGCAGTTTCATTCAACTGATTTAATTCTCGGCATGGACATCGCCGGCTTTAAGGGCTTCATCCATGATCTCAATCCCCTCATCAATCTCATCTTTTGTAATGATCAAAGGCGGCGCCAAAGCGATTACATTTGAAGGATTGGCTGCCATGGCCATCATTCCAAGCTCTCCAAGTTTTTTTGCAATTTCAAGTTTGGGATTAATTCCCGGCTGAATTTTTGCCTTCACAGGAATTAAAGGTACCTTTGTTTTTTTATTTTTAACAAGTTCCAGACCCACAAAAAGGCCAAGCCCTCTCACATCGCCTACACAGGCATGTTTATCTTTTAACTCCAGCGCTTTTTCAAGAAGATATCTGCCATTTTCCTCGGCATTCTCAATGAGGTGATCCTCCTGATATATCGGAATCACACTTAAAGCAGTGGCACAGCCCAGGGCATGTCCCGCATATGTGGCGCCATGGGCAAAAAATTTCTCTTTGAATTTATCGCCAATATGTTTTCGTACGACTGTGGCACCAAGGGGCAGGTAGCCGCAGGTCAATCCCTTGGCCATCGTCATAATGTCCGGAACAACATGCCAGTGATCCATGGCAAACCATTTTCCAGTTCTGCCAAAACCTGTCATGACTTCATCTGCTATCATCAGAACATCCCACTTGTCACAAACCTTGCGCAGTTCGGGAAAATATTCATCAGGCGGTACGATAATCCCATTCGCCCCTGTAACCGGCTCAAAAATAATACCGGCCACATGATCGCTGCCGCCTTCCATCTCAATGGCTTCATCTATATATTTTACACACGCAAGGTTACAGTCGGGATATTTCTGTCCCAACATACATCTGTAACAATAGGGCTGCGGCACACGAAGCATTTCAGTCCCCCCCAGAACCTGTGCCCACCCGCGTGAATCTCCGGTGGAGAGTGACATGGAAGTGGATGTCCCACCGTGATAGGTTCTGAAACGGCTTATAATTTTACGCTTTCCACTGTATTGATGACATATTTTAATGGCAGCTTCATTTGCTTCTGCACCCCCAAGAGAGATAAAAGCGCGGCTAAGATCCCCGGGAGTAATCTCAGACAGCATTTTGGCAAGCATGGCCCGCGGTGGGTTGGACATGGATGGTGCAAATGAAGTCAGGGTTTTTGCCTGGTTGCATATGGCATCAATGACTCGTGGATCCTGATGCCCGATGTTGTGACTGACAAAACAGGAACTGAAATCAAGTCTCTCTCTGCCATCTTCTGTGGTAAATCTCACGCCTTCTGCACTGACGACTCTTGGCGGCGATACATCAGGCTGAAATGACCAGGATTGAAAATTATTCTCAACTTCATAACTGTTGAGATCTTCCCTGGATGATGGAATGTTTTTTAAATCAATCATTTTTTTCCTTACGCTCCTTTTTGCGGCTGCATATCACTTTTTTTAATTCCGGCAACTTCAACCGGTTTTTTCATGGCATCCCTGCGGAAAGGTTCACCAAGCTCCTGATTTGTGAGGACTTCAATAAAAGTGGTTGTTCCATTTTCCATCTGGGCTTTAATTGCTGAATCAAGCTCTTTTGTCAATTCACCCATGGTGCGGACCTGTACTCCTTTCATACCGCACGCTTTTGCAATATCAGCATAGGAGACATTGAAATCCAGCTCAGTGCCAACAAAATTATCATCAAACCAGAGGGTGGAGTTGCGTTTTTCAGCTCCCCACTGGTAATTGCGAAACACAATCATGGTGATTCCAGGCCACTCATCACGGCCACAGGCAGTCATTTCGTTCATGGAGATACCAAAGGCCCCATCACCTGCAAAACCCACGACCGGTACATCAGGTTTTGCTATTTTTGCACCCAGTATGGCAGGGAATCCATACCCACAGGCACCATACATGCCCGGCGCCAGATATTTTCTACCCTCTTCAAAGGTCGGATATGCATTTCCAATGGCGCAGTTGTTTCCTATGTCTGAAGAGGTGATGGTCTCTTTTGGAAGAACCGCTTTAATGGCACGCCATGCCATACGTGCAGTCATTTTCTCAGGTTCACGATTCCTTGCCCGCTCATTCCAGGTAGTTCCCATGTCATCCTCTTCATGATCCATGGATTCAAGTTCCCGGGCCCATTCACTCTTAAGATTTTCAATGGCTGCTTTGCGCGCTTCCCTCTCTGTGTCACCTGCAGTAGATGAAAGTCTTTCAAGAATAGAACCGGCAACCTGTTTCGCATCACCTGCAATGCCAACAGATATTCGTTTGGTAAGACCGATACGATCACGGTTAATATCAACCTGGATAATTTCTGCATCAGCCGGCCAGTAATCGATTCCATATCCAGGCAGAGTGGAGAATGGATTCAGGCGTGTGCCAAGTGCGAGAACAACATCAGCCTTGGAAATAAGTTTCATCCCGGCCTTTGATCCATTATAGCCCAGCGGGCCTGCAAAAAGGGAATGGCTGCCCGGGAAAGCATCATTATGCTGGTAACCGCAGCATACAGGCGCATCAAGCCGTTCTGCCAGGGCAATGGATTCCTTAATGGCATCACCGATAACAACACCGCCGCCATTTAAAATAACCGGAAATTTTGCATTGGAAAGAAGCTGGGCCGCCTGATCGATTGCCTTGCTGCCGCCTGACGGCAGTTCCAGATTAACGACGGCAGGCAGTTCAATATCAATGACCTGGGTCCAGAAATCTCTTGGAACATTGATCTGTGCAGGTGCAGATGCCTGTTTTGCCTTCATGATCACCCGGTTTAGAACTTCAGCCACACGTGACGGGTGAAGCACTTCCTCCTGATAGGCCACCATATCTTCAAACAGAGCCATTTGTGGAATTTCCTGGAAGCCGCCCTGACCCATGGTCATATTTGCAGCCTGTGCAGTTAAAAGCAGTAGAGGGGTGTGGTTCCAGTATGCTGTTTTTACAGGGGTGATAAAATTGGTGATTCCCGGACCGTTCTGGCCAGTCATCATGGACATCTTACCTGAAATTCTTGTAAAACCATCAGCCATCATGCCTGCATTCCCTTCATGCCCGCAGTCCCAGAAAGTGATTCCAGCTTTTGGAAAGAGATCGGAAACCGGCATTATGGCTGAACCGATAATGCCAAATACATTTTCTATTCCATGCATCTGGAGAACTTTAATAAATGCTTCTTCAGTTGTCATCTTCATTGTTTTTTCTCCTTTGGTTGTTGGGTGTTTTTGATATGATTTTTTAAAAGTCATAACCATATCCTGATTAAATTTTACTTGATCCATTTTACCGGATTCATTTTTTAAAATGTCTGATATATCAGATATCAAGACATGTCAATCAATATTTTTTTAAAATTATAAAAAATATTGACAAATCATTTTCAATCAAATTGATGAGTAAGCAGTTGATTAATTTAATAAGGCTGTAACAGTCAAAATGTTCCATCCCGATTGTATATCCTAACCTCGTGGTCAATGGTGCACTCATGAGG
>CAYZCC010000040.1:246-4081 GCA_964476805.1 uncultured Desulfobacula sp. | reverse complement strand
AATTTTCAAAGAGTGGGCACCAGAGACTGATACAAGATATAGCTTGAGTGAAAAAATTAAAAGTTTAAAATCCATTTGGCCGGTGATTGTTCTCTCTGCTCTTGTTATCGGTGGGATTTATTCCGGACTTACCCCTCCCTCTTCTGCCGGTGGTGTGGGTGCCATAGGTGCCATAATCATTGTTTCACTTCAAAAAAGAATGACTTTTTTCAGTGTGCTGAAACTTTATTCATATCTATTTGTTTTTATAGTTATCTTTTAAAATTGATTTTCAAAAAAGTTGCAAAAAAGTTGCAGTTTTCTATTAAAATTTATGATTTAGTGTCGCTTAAATTTTTCTTTCAACTTTAAAATCCCATCTTCAAGAGGAGGACGTAAAAGCTTTTTCTCTATTGGCGAAAGGTCGTCTTCTTGAGTTTTCAAAAAACAGTTCACAATGTCGTCAATAAGCTTTAGGCCAAGCTACCCAACCATTTTAATATTCTTGTTGTTTGGTTTTATTCTATAGTTTTCATGAAGTTGAATCCAAGTATCATCAGGGAAAAAAGTTTTACCACCAGGTATAAAGAACAACTCGTTTTCTTCCAAACAACCGGGTTTTTGAGGTTTATCTTTTTTTTTTGCGATGTGGTTTTCACAGTCATATATGGTTCGTTCTTGCCTGGTGAGTTCAGCAATACAAGGTATTTATTGCCTGTAAATCCATTATGGAACTGCAAATTTTTGTGATGATAAATAGCGCCCCGTATCTGCAATCAAGCAACTCCAAAAATATCATGGATTTCCTGACGTTCTTTTACTCTATCTTTTGCCTCTTCATAAGAAAGCCTTGATCCTTCTTGATCAATTGCCAGAAGATAATCAATCTCTTGATTTTTACCCTTCTCTTTAAGTGTTTTGTGCCAAGGATCATTTTTTAAATGAGTGGATGCAACCATTTGGTCAGCTTTCGTATCTTTAAATATGAAGGACACCTCTTTTAAAATACGTAATTCCCTTTTCGAAAAGTAGTCACTTTCAAATTTCTTCTTTGGTATTATCTTTTGAAAACCTTCCTCAGGAAGTTTTTGTATGCCTTTCTCCATATCAGGTCGCATTGTCCCTGAGAGTTCTTCATAGGTTTTTTTGGGAACTGGTCCCATCTTCCATGCCTCATATGATTCCCCGGTTACTGATTTTCCAGTTTCTTTGAAATGATAGAAATCTAAATAATATAAAAGTTTCATCAATTTTGTTTTGCCGCAGAACTTTGTGTTTTTGGCAAAATAAATGATTGCGTTTATTAATTTTTCTCTGTGGTCTGTGATAATCATAATACTAATAATCGGCTACATTAGCAGAATTGTCAAGTTAACAAGTCTTTCTCAATGTGCCTTCTTGTATAATGTGATAAATCTTTCGTCTTAAAATGTCGTATGTTTTTAGTTACGCAAAATTTATGCCATTATTTACGACAGCAGCTTGATTCGTGCCTATATCTGCTGTAAATTCAGGCATCATCTCTGCCGGATTGAAAATATTATATCCCAGGGCACCTATGAAAGGCAAAAGTAGTGAGGTTTTTGTTGCTCCATATTTTTTAAGTATATTCGCAATTTGTTCTAATCCTGTGGGATTTCTTAAAACAGACAGTACTGGCTGCAACCGATCGAAAAATATCCATTGGAGAACTTTATAAAGGGATAACTCCTTTAATAAAAATGAATATGATTATGCTGAAAATATCCATCAACCATTTGATAAGCCTGCTTCAAAGATAGCTGTCTATTCGTCATTTTTTTTCTTTTAAAACATCTACTACATTTTTAATGGTCACTTTGCTGCCCCGCTGGTTTGATTCACTGATTACTATTTTTGACATGTAAACACGCTTCTTTCTCAAGTGTCACTATTCAGCCCATATGGATGTGGGCAGCGGAACTTCCAAAAATGAGTGAAATATAAAATAAAATGTAGTGACCACCACTGCGGTCAAAAGAACGGAAGACATAATGTTCTTTTTTGAGAAGCGGTCATCTGTCAGGTAGAGATTAAAACTGAAGTAAAAGATATAACTTGCGGGCAGAAAACCCACAATGGGCAGTACAATCAGGTAGACCAGCAAAATGCCGACACCCACCAGCACGTTGTTACGCTCTGTAGTTGAGTTGAAAAATTGAATGTATTCCGGCTTGATAAAACCTTTTAAGATGACAAGAACAGCTATAACCAACAGGGCCGCCAATGTATAGTTGACAAATACCCCTCCCAGGTTGCTCAGCTCCCGTGTCGAAAAAAAGACTACGGTGGCGATGACCAGGGCGATGGCGCTGATGATAAATTCACTGTTCCACCCTTTTGGGTTGCTTTTTTGAGTGCTCGTTTCCATGTTTATCTTCTTCCTTTGTCACGCCGGGCGGGCCGCGATTTTTTGTTTTGTCTGGACCGCCACATGGTATATAGCGGCCACAACAGTGAGAGCAGGCACAGGCCAATCAGAATCCCGCTGATGGGTCTGAATACAAGGTACTGAAAGGTGCCTCCCACGGCTTGTCCGGCCAGCATGGATTGCACAAGACCCTCCTCAACAAAGGGGCCGAGGATCAGGCCCAGCACAATGGGCGCAGGGTGGAAATTAAGTTTGACACTGATATAACCGATGATGCCGAAGGTAAACATGATCCAGACATCAAGGATATTATTTCTAATGGCATAGGAGCCCAGAACCGTCATGAAAATGATGCCCGGGGCCAGGTAGCGGGACGGGATATTAATAATCCGGCTGAAAATCACACTGCCCAGGCTGCCGATAATCGATACCAGGAGTGCGGCTATCAAAAGCCCCATAATGAATGAAAAGGTTACAGGGGCGTAGTTGGAAAAAAGCTCTGCACCGGGTCTCATCCCGTGGAGCATCAGTGCACCCAGGATGACGGCTGCTGAGGGTGAACCCGGGATTCCCAGTGTCAATAACGGAATAAGAGAGCCGGGGGCCATGGCGCTGTTGGCTGCTTCACTGGCGGCAACACCTTTTATGGTTCCCTTGCCGTACTCTTCAGGCTTCTTGTCCCAGCGGACCGCTTCATTATAGGAGACCATACTGGCAATGTTGCCGCCGGCACCGGGGGCAAACCCCACCAGGGTGCCGATACCTGCGGAGCGCAGCAGCAGGCCCGGTTTTTTTATCAGGGATTGGGTCACCTCCCAGATGATGCCCAGCCGGGGCTTGACAGGTTTATCTGTGTAGGCGGCACGGCGCTTACCAATGACGCTGATCAAAGTTTCAGGCAGGCAGAAAAAACCGATCAGGGCAACGATCAGCTCAATCCCCCCCTGCAGTTCTGGGAATCCAAAGGTCAGGCGAATGTCCCCCCCGATCTCAGCCATACCGACGGTAGAGAGAATCATCCCGATGGAACCGGCTAAAAATCCTTTTATGACGCTGCCGGTGGACAGGGTGCTGATGATGGTTAAACCAAAAATGCCCAGCCAGAAATATTCCGGGGGACCGAATTTTAAAGATATGATGGCCAGCGGCGGGGCCGCCAGGACCAGCACCATATTTGCTGTCAGTGAACCAAAGGCGCTGGCCACAGCCGCAGTGACCAGACCGTGCTGGGCCATGCCCTTTTGGGTTAAAGGAAACCCATCAAAGGTGGTGGCGATGGCTGAGGGTGTGCCAGGGGTGTTGATCAAGATAGCAGGGATGGCATCCCCATACATGGCCCCGACATAAATTCCGGCCAGCATGATCAGTCCGGCCGTGGGGCTCATGGTAAAGGTGAAAGGCACCAGAAGTGCCAGTCCCATGGTGGCGGTCAGCCCGGGAAGCGCCCCGAATATGATCCCCATGAAT
>CAYZCC010000040.1:0-236 GCA_964476805.1 uncultured Desulfobacula sp. | reverse complement strand
TCCTTGTAAAGCAAAATCAAACATATCCTCTTCTCCGTTCTGAACTTCCCAGGAGTGCTTCCGGGCAGTTTTGATTTACGGACTTCTATTTTTTAAACTCTTTTACATTCTATTTTTTAAACTCTTTTACAACCGGTGCCCATTCAGTGACTTTTTGGGCGATATAGGCTTTGGATGCTTCGGCTCCCATGGTCAGGGGGACAAAACCGTCTTTTTGCATCTGGGCGGCCACTTCA
>CAYZCC010000039.1:13086-13771 GCA_964476805.1 uncultured Desulfobacula sp. | reverse complement strand
CCGCAATCATTTTAAATTTTGAATCTGACATCTGTACTTGGATTATTTGTCTGCTTTTTCAGCCTCGTCAGAGCCGGAATCCTCAGCAGTCTCTTCGCCAGCTTCCCCTTCAGTTTCTTCCTCTTCAAGAAGATCTTCATCTTCTTCAATCACTTCCTCTTCCATAGGTGCTCCGATGGAGATGACAGTAAAGTCAACATCAAAGGGGATCTGAACACTCTCACCAAGATCAATCTCTTCAACATGGACTGAGTCACCGATTTCAAGGTCGGTCACATCAATTTGAATGCTTTCCGGTGTGTCAGAGGGTTTGCAGACCACCTCAAGCTCACGCCTGATAATCTGGAGAACCCCGCCATTTTCTACGCCTCTGCTTGTGCCGACAATTTCAACAGGGATACTGACAGTCACCTCTGTATCCATATCAATTTCATGCAGATCAATATGCAGGTAATTCAAAGCAAAAGTGTCCATCTGCATATCTTTGAGCATGGTAATTTTGTTTTTTCCTTTTTTCCCTTCAATTTTAAGGTCGAAAAACAGACCGGTTGAACCGTTTTCTCTGATGATCTTGTCGAATTCAATGGCATCGAGAGAAAGCATGACCGGTTCATTTTTGGGTCCATAGACAATCCCTGGTATTATCTTGTCTTGTCTTAATCGTCTGGCAGCTCCCTTGCCGCTT
>CAYZCC010000039.1:8934-13076 GCA_964476805.1 uncultured Desulfobacula sp. | reverse complement strand
GCGTTTAATTTAATTAAATCCAAAGTTTTTCCCTCCGTATCTGCATGAATCCATGCTTAAAGACTCATATCAATATTTTTTTTATATATTATACAAATAAATGATTTACAGAATCACCCTTGTAGCTTCGCTCAATTGCTTCACCAATGAATTCTGAAACAGACAGCGCTTCAATTTTGTCACAATCGACTGCATTTTGAGATAAAGGAATGGTATCTGTGACAAAAAGAGAGCTTAAAGATGATTTATTTATTCTATCAATGGCCGGTCCTGAAAGTACGGGGTGTGTGCAATAGGCGTGAACTGCTTTAGCACCCTTTTCCATTATAACATTAACTGCTTCGGTCAATGTTCCTGCAGTGTCCACCATATCATCAAGGATGATGGCCGTTTTATTTTCAACATCACCGATAATAGCCATGGCTTTTGACTGATTGGGTGCACTCCGTCTTTTATCAATAATGGCAATTCTGGCATTAAGACGTTTTGCATATGCTCTTGTTCTCTCAACACCCCCTGCATCAGGAGATACAACAACCACGTTGTCAGTGTAACGTGTTTGAATATCTTCGATGAAGATGGGAGCCGCATAAACGTTATCCACGGGACAGTTAAAAAAGCCTTGAATCTGCCCGGCATGCAAATCCATTGTAATGACTCTGTGGACACCCGTATTTTCAAGCAGATCCGCAACAAGCTTGGCACTTATGGGAACCCTTGGAGATACTTTTTTATCCTGGCGTGAATATCCAAAATATGGAATGACCGCATTGATCATGCTGGCAGAAGAGCGTTTAAAAGCATCAATTAACAGTAGCAGTTCAACAAGGTTGTCATTAACAGGGTGGCATGTGGATTGAATCAGATAAATCTCCTGTCTTCTGACATTCTCATCAATTTCAACCTGAATCTCTCCGTCGCTGAAGCGGTTGAGTTTCAACTTCCCCAAAGGTTTTGAAAGGTATTGGGAAATCCTTTCTGCAAGGGCAGGATTTGAATTACCGGCAAAAATAGAAAAGTCACTCATAATGAATTCCTTTATTAAAAGTTTTTGTTTAAGTTACAGCCACGACAATTTGACAGAAAATCTATCTTTTTTACTCTCTTTCCATTAGCCTCAGTTTTACTCTCTTTCCATTAGCCTCAGTTTTTTTTAACTTCAGGTTTCCGGGTCCCCACTATCTTTTTTTAGTTCCTACTATCTATTAATGGCTGGGGCGAGAGGACTCGAACCTCTGAATGCAGGGATCAAAACCCTGTGTCTTACCACTTGACGACGCCCCAGTAAAATTAAAATGTGACCTTCAGCCAACGCGCTATTGAAGTCAAAAAGAACAGAGTGCTTTCCAAAGGCCTCAAATCATAAGGTGTGTTTAAAAGAGGAGAGAAATACTTCTTTTTTGCTTTTATTCCATTTTGATAAAAGTTTTTCATATCCTTTTTTTGCACTTTCATATTGTGTGAAAAGTGCAAAAAGAGATGCGCCGCTTCCAGTCATAAATACGTCTCTTTCCAGCAACAATTTCATCTCTTCTTTTGTATCTCTGATTTCAGGATATAAACGGCATGCCGACTCTTCAAGGTCGTTGTGCATTATATCCATTACATCAAAATCTACTCTCCCCAACAACACACTCAAACCAGTATTTCTATTATGTTTTTGGTTTCTTGTCAATTTAAAATCAATATTTTTATACACTTTTGCAGTGGAGGCGTGGAACCCCGGATCGCATAACAGAATGTGATAATGTTTTAATTTTCTTATTTTTTCAAGCTTTTCACCCACACCCCTTGCAATGGCAGGGTTGTTAAAAATAAAAAAAGGGACATCAGCACCCAGAGTTAAACCCATTTCCATGAGCTGGGATTTTGAATAGGGATTTTTGTGAAAACTGTTTAAAGCAGTCAGGACAGCAGCTGCATTGCTGCTGCCTCCGCCAAGCCCCCCCCCGGGGGGGATTTTTTTTATAATTTTAATGGAAATGCCTTTTTCTTTTTGATTTTTTCCCAGGAAGTCGAAAAAAAGGGCCGCCGCTTTATAAGCAATATTTGATTCATTGTCTGGCACATGTGGGTGGTGACATGTGACGGATATATTTTTTTTTGAAAAATCAATATATAGATCATCATGGAGATCTATTTGCGTCATTAATGAACAAAGATTGTGATATCCATCCTTTCGCCTGGAAGTGACATACAAGAAGAGATTGATTTTTGCAAAGGATTGGATTTTTTTTATCAAGTTTTTGCCTTAACAAAAGCGACCCTGATTTCACTGAGTAAAGTATTCAGCAGGTTTTTTTCATCATCAGTCAAGTTTCCCCTGGTCTTCTCTTCCAACATGGCAATCATATCAATCGTATGCTTTGCAAGGTCAAGATTGACAGATTTTTTTCCTGATGAAGGATTTTCAACCTCTCCCAGTTGAACAAGCCCTGATGAGTATAAAGATAAAATAAAATTTGAAAAATCAATTTTGGGTAACGCCTCTTTTTTATCAGAAGAAACATTATCCATTGTAAAACCCTCTCCTTTAGCCATTTTGTTTCTCCTCAAATTGATTAATTATTCCAATATCCATTGAATACGGAATCCATTTTTTGTCACGGCGGCAAGGTATCTGTCAAAATAAAAACTTTCAACAAGATATTTCCTGTTCAAATATTCAACAATCAGATTTTTTTCATCAATAACCGTTTTGATTTTAGTTTTTGACACTCCTTTTATTCCATCACCGCTATTTTTCAGTACCGCTTCTTTGGCAGTAAAAGCCCTGAAAAAAGAAGCGGCTTTATCATCATCCTTAAAAAGCAGATGTTCATCAGAATTGATAATCCTTTTATACAGGGTGTCTGAAATATCCTCTACACTCTTTTTAAATTCAATATCAATGCCGATTTTTTTTTTTGATACAACGCCTGCAACAAAATCAAGTTTATGTGTCACAGACCAGTAAATACCATTTAAAGGTTTGGGTGTTCCTGAGCGGTTTTTTTTAAAACTGTCAATATCCAGTTTTGATTTTATGGATGATTTTCTGGCACTCTCTCTTGCCAATCTGCTTAGAGCAGTCACTTTTGCTCTCCCCTTCAAGTTCCTTATCTTTTCAGGCACCCTGCTGATCACCGGATATAAAAAAGTGATAAAACCCTCCTGCCAGGATATTTGCAAAAAATGGCATGCCCCACCTTGCCTTTTGTAGTTGATGCGCCGATGACCGCTATTGTCTCAGATGAGAATATTGCATCAAGTCTGTCCATTCATCCCCCTGTCCGCCTGTTGTCCTCAAAAAAAATATTGTTTTAACAATATAGAAATATAAAAAAATTTGCAAAGATAATCTGCTTGATATATTTTGTGGAAAAATAACAGTGATTCAGAAATTAAGGATGAATTTTATATGAAATTTTTTTTCAGTGTAATTGGTATGGTGATGATCATAGAGGGCCTGCCATATTTTGCCTTCCCCTCAAAAATGAAAGAAGTTGTCAAAACGATTTGTAATCTTGAGGATACACATCTTAGAAAGTTCGGGTTTGTTTTAATGCTTGCCGGATTATCCATTGTCTATTTTGCCATGGGGGGCAGTTGATGTTTCAACTATCTGATTATCATTATGATCTGCCTGCCAGGCAGATTGCCCAGGAACCCTGCACAAAAAGAAGTGAATCAAAACTTTTATATATTAACAGAAAAAATCAAACGCTTAGGCACCATCAATTCAAAGATATTGTATCCCTGTTAAGAGAGGATGATCTGCTGGTAGTTAATAACACCCGGGTGGTGCCAGCAAGACTTCTTGGGAGGAAAGAGACCGGCGGGAAAATTGAAATTTTGATTATTGACTATGCCGCTGGCATGAGAAATCTTGAAGAAAATGGATTTTTCCAGTGTGACTGTTTGATCAAGGCTTCTAAAAATCCGAAAAAAGATTTCATACTCCTGTTAGACGGGGCGATTGAAGCCCGGGTCAGGGTACAGGTTATCCATACAAAAAGAGATACCTCTGAAATCAGATTTTTAAACGGCAGGGATTTTCCACAATTTCTGCAGCAATATGGCATGACCCCGCTTCCGCCTTATATCAAAAGAGAGGATACGGCGGATCATAAAAATGATATTAATGATTATCAGACTGTTTA
>CAYZCC010000039.1:4900-8924 GCA_964476805.1 uncultured Desulfobacula sp. | reverse complement strand
AGAAGGTGCTGTTGCAGCACCCACAGCAGGACTGCATTTTACACAATCCCTGATGGATGATCTTGAAAAAAAAGGGATTGAAATCGCCCGGATAACCCTTCATGTCGGCTATGGAACATTTGTTCCTGTAAGGGTGAACGATATAAGAGATCATGAAATCCACTCTGAATATTTTTCTGTCTCAAAGAGAAATGCACATCTTATCAATAGGGCAAAATCAGATAAAAGGCGTATTGTTGCTGTCGGTACAACCAGTGTCAGGACCCTTGAGTTCCTTTCAGATGAGAGCGGCAGGGTGACCGGACAAAAAGGCATGTGTGACCTTTTTATATACCCAGGCTGCACATTTAAGTGTGTTGATGCAATGATTACCAATTTTCATCTTCCTGAATCAACTCTTTTAATGCTGGTTTCCGCATTTTATAGCAGGGAAAAAATTATTCAGGCATATGGGGAAGCCAAACAAAAAGATTATAGATTTTTCAGCTACGGCGATGCCATGCTTATTGATTAACAGCGATGACAGGTGTAGGCCATTCAGCTCAAAAATTTTTTAAGTGAACGGGACAAAGGAGAATATGTTAACGTTTGATTTATTAAAAGACTCCAGTGAAATCAAGGGCACCCGCCGTTCAAAAGCAAGACTCGGAAAAATAAAAACCAGTCATGGGACTATAAAGACTCCTGTTTTTATGCCTGTGGGGACTCTGGGTTCAGTTAAATCAATCAGTAAGGAAGATCTTGATTTTTGTAATACTCAGATTATTCTCGGCAACACTTATCATCTCTATCTGCGCCCGGGATGTGAAGTGATTGAATATATGAAAGGCCTGCATAAATTTATCTGCTGGGATAAACCAATCCTGACGGATTCAGGAGGGTTTCAGTTTTTCTCACTTGCAAAACTTGCAAAATTCCAGGATGAAGGCGTCTCTTTTCAATCCCATATTGATGGCTCAAGACATTTTTTTTCTCCTGAAAAAGCGGTTGAAATACAGATGGTTCTGGGCGCTGATATAATGATGTCTCTTGACGGGTGCATTGGGTATCCTTCCAAAGAAAAACAGGTCATGGATGCTTTGAACAAAACTTATCACTGGGCTGAAAGAGGCTTTGAATTCTGGCAGCAGAAAAACAGCCCCAACAGTCTGTTTGGTATTGTGCAGGGCGGAATGTTCAAGCACCTTCGCACGCTTTCAGCGCAACAGTTGACGGATATTGATTTTCCAGGCTTTGCAATTGGCGGGTTGAGTGTAGGAGAGCCAAAAGAGCTGATGTATGAAATGGCAGATCATACTCTGCCACTGCTTCCCAGGGATAAACCAAGATATATTATGGGGGTTGGCACCCCTGAAAATCTTGTGGAACTGGTGGGTATGGGGTGTGATATGTTTGATTGTGTCATGCCGTCAAGAAATGCCAGAAATGGTCAGCTTTTTACCACCAGAGGGACCATAAATATTTACAATGCAAAATTCAGATTTGACAAAAAACCCATTGATGAAAACTGTAGCTGCTATACCTGCCGGAACTATTCAAGAAGTTATCTGAGACATCTTTATAAATCAAGAGAACTGCTGGTGTACAGATTAAATACAATACATAATATATTCTATTATAGTCAGCTCATGGAAAAAATGCGCAGAGCCATAGAGAAGGGGGCGTTCCTTGAGTTTAAAAAGGCGTTTTACACCATGAGGCACGAGGATGAGGTGTGATAGTAGCGCCGGAAAGTTCGATAAGGTATTTTTATCTGTGATATTGATGGGTAGAGGGGGATATATCGATGCATGAGATGGGGACCGCCCAGCAACTGGTTCAAATCGCTCTGGATTCCATACCCAATGATATTGAAAATCCTCAGGTTGAAAAAGTAAATCTCAAAATAGGAAAACTTGCTGCTGTTGTTGAATCCAGCCTCACTTTCTGTTTCGAGATTATTACAAGGGATACCCCTCTGGAAAATGCGGTCTTAAATATTGATTCTATTCCTGTGACACTGCATTGTAAATCATGCGGCCGGACAAGGGAGGTGGATGATCCTCTCTTCCAGTGTCCTTTTTGCAAAAATGGTGAGATAGAACTTATTACAGGAAGAGAGATAGAGATAATATCAATAGAGCTTGCCGAATAAACATGCTCAGGAAATGTCTGCCCTATGCCCATCTGGTGTTTCATTATCCAGTCTTCAGGTTTATTATTTTCATGTGAAAAGTGATCAATGGCATTATTTAATATTTCATTAAAACCATTGAAACCTTTATCAATGGCGGAGAAAGAGAGATTCGAACTCTCGATGGACTATAACGCCCATACTCGCTTAGCAGGCGAGCGCCTTCAGCCACTCGGCCATTTCTCCGCAAATAAAAGTGCTGGCGGAGGAGGTAGGATTCGAACCCACGAAGCTTTGACACTTAACGGTTTTCAAGACCGCCGCCTTCAGCCACTCGGCCACTCCTCCGAAATTAACCCGGAGTTTATATCATTTTGTCTGAAACGGGTCAATACTTAACTTGTACTTAACTTGTTTTCTTAAAAAAAATATTGTAATTTATTGACAAAAAAAGAGATATTGAGCTATATTAAAAAATTTTAGATAATTTTGTAAGGAGACCGCATAAGATGAGGCAGAAATTCAGGTTTGAGAAAAATATCAAAAAGAACAGTTTGACTGTTTCTGAGTCAAGTGAAGTTGATTCAGGGGTTGTAATACAGCTTCTTGAAGAGGAGTATGATCTTGATAAGCTTGTACAGGCTTCTAAAAAAAGTTACCAGGCGTTTACCCAGGCATTGAGGAAAAAAAGCTTTTTTCCCAGTTCAGACTGCTGTGCAAGAATTTTTGATAATTCCCTGGAATTTTTTAAAAATAAAAAAGAGAGAGTGCTTACTGTTGAATATGATGATATTGAAGCCTTTTCAGAAGAAGAAGAATTCCAGATGGATGATGATGTCGAGATAGATAAAATTCTGGAAGATGATGGCGACAGCAAGGAAGATGAGATAAAGGAGATTGACTCTGGGGATGACACCCCGAAGTTTACGCCTGAAGATACTTCTGAACACGAAAATTAGAGCTGATAATGAAAAATGCCATTAAAAAGATTGTGGCTTGTGCTGCAAAACAGGCTTTTGCAAATGGCATGCTGCCATATGGCCAGATTCCAGAAGTCCAGATTGAAGAGACAAAGCATCCAACTCATGGCGATTACGCCACAAATTTTGCAATGAAGAGTGCTTCCATCCAGAAGATGTCACCGCAGAAGATTGCTCAAAACATTGTATTGGAGATCGAAGCTGACATCAACAGTAAAAATGGAAGCATTGTTGAAAAGGTTGAGGCCGCAGGGCCTGGCTTTATTAATTTTTTTCTGTCAAATAAAGCATGGCATCCAGTGATTGACCATATACTTGAACAGGATAAACTGTATGGCTCCTCCACTATTGGGAAAAATGAAAAAGTACAGGTGGAATTTGTAAGTGCCAATCCCACCGGTCCTCTGCACGTGGGTCATGGAAGAGGTGCAGCCGTTGGTGATTCTGTCGGTAATATTTTAAGTTTTGCAGGATTTGATGTTCAAAAAGAGTATTATATCAATGATTCAGGCCGTCAGATAAAAACCCTTGGAACATCTGTGTGGCTCAGAATCCTGCAAATGCAGGGAGAGTCGGTTGATTTTCCAGAAACGTGTTACAAAGGCGGTTATATAAAAGAGCTTGCCACTGAAATCTTTGAAAAATATGGTGATGCGCTTCGCCGGAAAAATGAAAAAGAGGGGGTGGCATTTTGTGCAAGGTTTGCTGCCAATAAGATTCTTCAGGGCATTAAAGACGATCTGTCAGATTTTGGAGTTACTTTTGATCAGTGGTTCAGTGAACAGACTCTTTATGACACAAAAAGAGTTGAAAAAATCATTGATGCGTTTAAATCAGAAGACCTGATTTATGAGAAAGAGGGTGCGCTGTGGTTCAGGACAATGGATTTTGGTGATGAAAAAAACAGGGTGGTGGTCAGAAGCAGCGGAGT
>CAYZCC010000039.1:0-4890 GCA_964476805.1 uncultured Desulfobacula sp. | reverse complement strand
CCATATGGAAAAATATGAGCGCGGCTTTGACAGGGTGATTGATGTGTGGGGGGCAGATCACCACGGTTATATTAAAAGAATGGATGCCTGTGTGGAAGCTTTGGGTAAAAACAGTGAGCAGTTTGAAGTGATACTTGTTCAGCTGGTTAATCTTTTAAGAGGCGGCAGGCCCTTTCAGATGTCCACAAGAGCCGGTCAGTTTGTTACACTCAAGGATATTGTGGATGAAGTTGGCAGGGATGCTGCAAGGTTTCTCTTTTTAAGCCGCAGTTATGATTCAGGACTTGATTTTGATCTTGAACTTGCAAAACAGAAAAATTCTGAAAATCCTGTATATTATGTCCAGTATGTCCATGCAAGGATTACAGGCATTCTTTTAAAGGCAAAACAGGAGGGGCTTATCCAGGATATTGATTTTAGTGCGGGAAAACATCTGGATTGTTTGAATGAAACAGCAGAGATCAAACTTATAAAGATATTGAATGCCTTTGGGGAAAATGTGGAAAAAAGTGCGGTCACCCTGCATCCGCATATCATCTTTACATACCTCATAACCCTTGCTTCTGCATTCCACGGCTATTATAACAGGCATAAAGTTATTGGTGAAGATATAAAAATATCCAAAGCGCGGCTCAGCCTTGTTCTTGCAGTTAAAAAAGTGATCAGAAATGGATTGACACTTCTCGGCGTGACATCACCCGAAAGGATGTAATGTGTCTCACAAATGGGCAGAGTCTTTTCCAGACATGGGTCCTGCCAGACATGGGTCCTGATGGGGGGGTAACTGGGAAAACCGATGCAGTTTTTTAAGGTGTTATTAAAATATTCTCTCTATGTATTTGCTGCAGCATGGATGTTTTTTTTAGGCATACTGGTCGGCAGAGGGAACGCCCCTGTAAAATTTGACACCCAGAAATTTCAAAAAAGACTTGAGGTCATTGCACATGATTTTGGAGCCAAAAAAGAAAAAGTTTCGGATAAACTTGATTTAAAATTCTATGATGTCCTTAAAAAATCAGAGATTGAGGCGGATGCTGACCCGGATAAAAACAGCAGAGAGGGTGAAACTGATGAAATTCTTCCCAGAAAAGAGGCGCTCACCGATTCAACTCCTGATAAAAAAACAAGTAAAAAAAGAGAGACCTTTAAAAAGGGAAAAATTAAAATTTCAGAAAAAAACCGACCGGAAATTAAGAAAAGTACCCAAAAGAAGGAGAAAAAACCGACGGCATCCCGGAAGGCTTCAAAAGGAAGATATACTGTCCAGATTGCAGCATATAAAAATTTTAAGGATGCCGTTACCCAGATGTCAATTTTAGAGGAAAAGGGGATATCCTCCTACAGGGTTACATGGCACAAAAATGGTGAAACCTGGTATAGAGTAAGATCCGGTGCATTTGCAGATTTTGAAAAAGCCGCTGCATTTAAGAGAAAACTGGATAAGATGAAAATAGATTCAATGATTATTAAAAATGATTATTAAAAGGGATCGTGATGAAGATATCAAAGGATGATGTTGAGAACATCGCCCGACTTGCAAGGTTAAAGGTGGATGACCTGCAAAAAGAGAAGATGGCAGAGCAGATGAGCAGTATACTTCAATATATTGATACGCTTGAAGATATCAGTGTGAAAGGTGTTAAACCTTCTTCAGGCGCCGCATTTATGAATAATGTACTGCGTGAAGATAAACTGCATAAATCTCCTGGGCCCGGTGTAACACTTGCCAATGCACCTGAGAGAGATGAAGATTTTTTTATCGTTCCCAAAACCATAAAATAGGTGGGGAATTAAGAATTGACAAGTTAAGAATGTTGACCCTCATTCAAAACCAAAAAATTTACAACGCGAATCAAAGATTGTGTAAACCATAAGGATACCATTCATGGAACTTCATGAACTCAATATATCAACTGCCAGGCAACTGCTTTATAACAGAGAGATTACATCTTTTCAACTGACTCAGGCGCTGCTTGAGCGTATTGAGAGATTTGACAAGAAAATAGGTGCCTTTATTACAGTTGATGAAAAAGGGGCGCTTGAACAGGCCGGGAAAGCAGATCTGGATATTGCCAGAAACAGGATATCAGGTCTGACCGGAGTCCCCATTGCCCTGAAAGATATTTTGTGTACAAAGGGCGTGAAAACCACCTGCGGATCTCAAATCCTTGATGATTTTGTTCCCCGTTACGATGGAACGGTTGTCTCAAAATTGAAAGAGTGTGGTGCTGTCATTATTGGCAAAACCAATCTTGATGAGTTCGCCATGGGATCTTCAACGGAAAACTCCTCCTATCACATGACACGAAATCCATGGAACCCGAATCATGTTCCCGGTGGATCAAGTGGGGGCTCTGCCGCTGCAGTGACAGCAGGATTCTGCTGTGCAGCACTTGGCACGGATACAGGAGGTTCCATCAGACAGCCGGCTTCCCACTGTTCAGTTGTCGGCCTTAAACCAACCTATGGCAGGGTGTCAAGGTCTGGTCTGGTCTCCTATGGATCATCCCTTGACCAGATAGGGCCTATTACAAAAGATGTGAAAGATGCCGCATGGCTGCTGAATATCATCAGCGGAAATGATAAAATGGATTCAACCAGTGCCCGCGTGGATGTGCCTGATTTTTCAGGAGCATTTGATCAATTTGAAAAAAACTCTTTAAAGGGTATGACAGCAGGTATCCCAAAGGAGTACCTCTCTGTTGAGGGGATTAACCCTGAGGTTGAAAGAGTTTTCAATGAGGCAAAAAAGAGTTTTGAAAATCTTGGTGTTGAGATAACGCAGATTTCCCTGCCCCATACGGATTATGTCGTGGCAGCCTATTATATCATCGCCCCCTGTGAAGCAAGTTCCAACCTTGCAAGGTTTGACGGGGTGAAATATGGATTCAGGGACAGGTCCACGGATGATCTCATTGAGATGTATAAGAAGACCAAGTCCGGCGGATTCGGTCCTGAAGTTCAACGAAGGATTATGATAGGAACCTTTGCGCTCTCTGCTGGATATTATGATGCATATTACAAAAGAGCATCCCAGGTGCGTACACTCATTATGGAAGACTTTTCCAGAGCATTTGAAACCTGTGATTTCATTCTCTCTCCGGTTGCCCCCACACCTGCATTTGAAATCGGTGAAAATATTGATGACCCGCTGACCATGTATCTGACTGATATTTTTACCCTATCGGCCAACATGGCAGGAATTCCAGGGATTTCAGTTCCTGCAGGATATTCTGCCAAAGGCCTTCCCATAGGGATTCAGATGATGGCAAAAAGATTTGATGAGATGACTCTTTTACGGGCAGGGTATGGGTTTGAAAAAACAGTTTCACTTGATGTGAAATGTGAATTATAAAAAAGCGGATAACGTTTATATAAAATAAGGAGATTGACATGACATCCTTAGTACCACGGGGCGGACAACTTAAAAAAGCTGTAAAATTCATATCGGAAAAGAGGCAGGAAAATCCGGATATCAATCTAAACAGGCTGGTGGATGATGCCTGCCTGCAATTTGATTTAAGCCCCAGAGATGGTGAATTTCTGATGAGGTTTGTAAAAGATGACAAGAGTCAGAATACTGCCTGAAATCCTCTCCAACCAGATTGCAGCAGGAGAGGTGGTGCAGCGCCCCTCTTCTGTTGTAAAAGAGCTGGTTGAAAATTCCATTGACGCCGGTTCAAAAAGCATCACCATTGAGATTGTAAAAGGCGGCAAAGCACTGATACGGGTTTCTGATAACGGCTCCGGTCTTTCAAGGGATGATGCACTACTTTCCATTGAAAGATATGCCACAAGCAAGATATTTAAAAAAGAGGATCTATTCTCCATCTCCACCATGGGGTTTCGCGGTGAAGCGCTGCCGTCCATTGCATCCATATCCAGATTCTGCCTTGTCACAAGAACAAAAGGTTGTGATATGGGAACCAGAATCGAGATCGAAGGCGGCAGGATCAAAGATGTGTCTGATGCAGGAGCGCCTGTGGGTACCATGGTGGCGGTTAAAAACCTTTTTTTTAACACCCCTGCAAGGAAAAAATTCTTAAAAACAGATAACACAGAGACAAGCCATGTCATTGATGCCGTATCTGGAATGGCACTGGGAAACCCAGACGTTCAAATCAGGCTCTTTTTAAACAGGAGGCTGCATAAAAGTTTTTCATCTTCTGATAATCTCTTTGCAAGATCTGTGAATATTCTTGGAAAAGATACTGCAGACACGCTTTACAAACTTGATTTTAAATCCCAGGACTTAAAGATCAGCGGGTTCTGCTCCAACCCCGCAGTGACCAGAAGCACCTCGTCAAAGATTTTTCTGTTTGTAAACAGCCGTCTTGTATATGACAGAGGTCTTATTTCAGCAATTTTCAGGGGGTATCGACACAGGATTATGAAAAACAGGTATCCCCTGGGTGTCTTTTTTATTGATGTCGCCTTTGACCAGGTGGATGTCAATGTCCATCCCTCTAAAAGAGAGATCAAATTTTTTAATGCGCAGCAGGTGTACAATGCTGTTTCGAAAACAGTTGAAGAGACTTTATTCAGGGAGCAGCAGAATGTGAATGCATACTCAAACATAAAAAAAACCATTCCTGAAGAGAGATTTGAATATATTGACAATCCCTTTCAATATGATTCATCTGTATCTGATCGTATTGAATTGGATCACGCAGGTTTAGAACAGGCTGAAGCAAAACAGACAGACAGGGTTGAACAGCCGTTAACTGAATGGCATACAGCCCCTGAACCGGATAGTTCAAGCCCGGCTTTGCAATCCTTGATCCTCACTGCCCATCCGTTGCAGCCCAAACTTCATTTATCACATTCCAAATCTCAAATTTCAAACTTAACAATCATCGGTCAGGCAATGGGGACCTACATTATAGCAGA
>CAYZCC010000038.1:10917-13795 GCA_964476805.1 uncultured Desulfobacula sp. | reverse complement strand
CTCTTGCTCTTGCCCAGCAGCCTGTTAATGGGGTCTGTTTAGTCTTTATTCTGGAACAGCTTTGAACCCACTTTCCAGATTGCAATGGCAGTCAACCCCTTATGCTCTCTTGAGATAGTACCCCCTTTTGCAATGCTTTCAAGATATGGGCGAATAATTTTTTCAAGTTCATCATGGGATTTTCTGCTTACTTTTTTAAAAAACTCTATCTGTTTATGGCACTCCTGCTCTACACTGCTTGTATACTGCCACTCAATTGTACTGAAACTTATGACCGGAAAACAGTTCAAAGAGAACAGCAGGTTTATTTTATATAAAATACTCTGGGGTTTATCTTCAAGAGGCGTCTGTTTAATAATTTCCCAAAGATCAGAAAGAATTGGATGCGCTCTTTTTGCAGCCCACCCCTGCATTGCACATCCATTTTTAGAACAATTCATCATTTTAAAAAAAGATTCCGGTGTTGCCACTCCCGGAGACATGAATGCAATGACAAGATCAAATTTTTTTTTCCACTGCCTTGCCTCGATATCTATTTTATACCAGTCTTCATGGAGTAGTGTGATGTTTTTTTCAATATCCGGTGTGATATCTTCTTTAAATCTCTCCAGCATTTTTACAGAGAAATCAAGTGCTGTTATCTTTGCACCATGTTTTGCAAGCTCCATTGCAAGCAGTCCTGTTCCACACCCTATTTCAAGGATTTCCATATCACTGAACAGAAGATGCTCTCTTTTTAATTCTGAAATTACCTTTTCAAGCCTGCGCTCCTTTACCTCTTTTTTACCCTTATTATATGTGCCTGCTGCATTATCCCAATATTCAGGCGTGGCAAATCCCCTGTGCACATTAAATGTATCACTCTTTTTATCATCTTCCCACTGATCAATCCAGAACTCTTTATTAAAAATATCACCCATTTCAAAACTTTCAAACTCTATTTTACAGTGTTGGCTTTTGAAACTTCTGATTTATTTAAAAATTTCTCATCTTTCCCGGGGTTAAACAGCGTGACAATATCATTGACAATAACATAGAGGGAAGGAACAAAAACAAGGGTTAAAAAAGTGGCTGCAATCAGTCCAAAACTGATACTTACTGCCATTGGAATTAAAAACTGTGCCTGAAAACTGGTTTCCAGAAGCAGCGGGAAAAGACCTGCAACAGTTGTTACAGTAGTAAGCAGAACCGGCCGGAATCTGTTTTGCCCGGCTTCAATAACCGATTCAATAATCTCTCCTCCACTCCTGATTTTTGAGTTAATAAAATCAATTAAAATCAGAGAATCATTCACTACAATGCCTGATAAAGCGACAATTCCGAAAATGCTGATGATGGTGACGTCAATGTCCATAACAAAATGGCCGAGAATGGCACCAATAAGACCAAAGGGAATGGCCGTCATAATGATCACAGGCTGGATATATGATCGAAACTGGCTGGCAAGCAGCAGAAAAATAACCATTGCAGCAAATGAAAATCCCTTTTTAAGGCTGTCAATTGACTCTTGGGTTCTTTTGGCCTGACCCTCAAGATCATAATCCACACCGGGAAATTGTATTTTAAGGGTATCAAGATAATTTTTCTTCAAATCCTGTACGATCTCCCTTGCATTGGCAATATCTTCATTAATATCTGAAATAACGGTAATCACTCTTTCTCTGTCCACTCTCTGAATTGTTGAATATCCCTGCTGTATTTTAATATCAGCGACCTGATTTAAAGGGATTTCTCTTCCATCACGGGTTCTGATCCTGAAATTATCAATACTTGCCTCCGACTCTCTCTCCTCCTTGGGATACCTTACCATGACCTTTATATCATCTTTACCTCTCTGGACTTTTAAAACCTCATCGCCATAGTAGGCCTGTCGGATCTGGGTGGCGATATCTGCCATGGTAATCCCAAGAACTTTTGCGCTTTTTTTAATATGAATACGCTTTTCCATTTTACCGGGCCTGAAATTATCAGTAATATCAAAGGTGCCCGGATATTTGGAAATCTCATCTTTCAGATCATCTGCTGCAAGCTGAAGCTGGGTAAGATCGTTGCCCATCAGTTGAATTTCCAGAGGATTCCCTCCAGGGCCTCCGACGATTATGGAAAAGGTAAGCAACTCTGTTCCCAGAATCTCCCCTGTCAATTCACGCCATTTGGCTGTTATTTCAGGTGCTGTAATATCAGGACGTTGTGACGCCGGCTGCATCTCTATCCAGACTTCCCCGCAGTGGCCGCCATAGGTTCCGGGTTCCAAGTCTCTTGGCGAAATAATGCCAACCTGGGAAAAATTATTAACCACCAGATCTTTTCCATCGACAACTCTGTCTCTAAAAAATTCATTTAATTCAAAAGCGCCTTTTTCAATATTTTTAATGGCAGTTTCAGTGGTTTTAAAAGGGGTGCCAAGAGGGTAAATAATTTCTGAAACAATCCAGTTACTGTCTGTTTTGGAAAAAAAGACAAAGTGAACATGACCACCGGCTATCAGTCCGAAGCTTACAATTAACAACCCAACGCCCTGGGCCAGAGTGACGTACTTATTCCTGACACAGAACCTTAAAACCGGCGTATATATCGATTTTATGAAAAAAGATAAAGTTTTTTCAATCCTGTCACGAATCCAGCCATGGGCATCCAGAATATCTTTTTTCAGCCACTCCAGCCAGAAGAAGCAGACTCTCCAGATCAGATTCTTTTTTCTTTTTAAAGACGAGCGTTCTGAAGCACTCAGGGCATGATCAAGATGAGCAGGGAGAATTACAAAAGCTTCCAAAAGTGAGAAGGCAAGTATACAGATCACTGCCTGTGGCATGATATAGATAAACGTCCCCATGATACCAGAAATATGCATCAAAGGTGTAAATGCAACAATTGTAGT
>CAYZCC010000038.1:8445-10907 GCA_964476805.1 uncultured Desulfobacula sp. | reverse complement strand
TTGTAGTTGTACCGCCATGACAACCGGTGCACCGACCTGGGCAATGCCGTCAATGACAGCCTGTTTTGGAGATTTACCTTTTTTATAGTGGGTATAGACATTTTCACCAACAATAATGGCATCATCCACAAGAATACCCAGTGTCATTATAAAAGCAAACATTGTCAGCATATTAATGGATGCACCAAAATACTCCAGAAGAAGAAACGCTCCCATAAATGATATGGGAATGCCGGCTGCAACCCAGAAAGCAAGTCCAAAATCAAGAAAAAGCGCCAGAACAATAAACACAAGCAGTATTCCCTGAGCACCGTTTTTCAGTAAGAGGTCAATCCTGCTCTGAACCAGATCTGCAATATCATAACAGTACTCCATTGTAATACCGTCAGGGATGGCGTCCTTATTATTTTTAATATAGTTCCTGACCTGGTTTGAGATGGCGATATTATCCTGTCTCTCTGTTCTTTTCACAACTACCATCACAGCAGGTTTGCCGTTAAACCTTGCCTTGCTATCAGTGTCTTCAAATCCGTCAATCACCTGAGCAATATCAGCAAGCCTTACGGTCGTTCCATCTTCTCTTGTCACCACTGGAATCTGTTCAAACTCCTCGCCGGTATAGCGTTTTCCTTTAGCCCGGACAAGAAACTCTCCTCCTTCTGTTTTTATTTTCCCACCCGGCAGATCAATACTTCCGGCTTTTACTGCTGCTGCAACCTGATCAAAGGAGAGATTAAATCTTCTCAAACTCTCTTCTGACACTTCAATGGAAATTTCATAATCTCTTACCCCGAGAAAGCTTGCAAGTGAAATGTCATCGGTTTCCAAAAGGTCATCCCTTATTTTTTCAGCGGTTTTTCGCAATACGCCCTCTTTGGCATCGCCATATAAAGCAACATATATTGCCGGTGTATCACTTTTAACCTCTACAACAACCGGATCTTCCGCCTCTTCTGGAAATGAATCAATCAGATCAATCTGAGTTTTTACCTCATCCAGTTTTTCATTTATATCAGTGCCTGCCTCCATCTCCAGTAAAACGGATCCATATCCTTCACGTGCTGAAGAGTAGGTCGTTTTGACATTTTCAAGATCTTTGAGCTGCTCCTCCACCTTGATACATACACCCTCTTCAACTTCTTCAGGGGATGCCCCCGGGTATGCTATTCCAATATTAATCATATCAAGAGAAAACTGCGGAAATATTTCTCGTTTCATATTTAAAACTGTAAAAAGCCCTGCAACAATGAGAAATACCATGATAAGATTCACAGAGACCCTGTGTTCAATAGACCATTTGCCTAGTAATTCCATATTTAAAGGCCTTTAGTTTCCACTCTCTTTAATCTTTAACTCCATTCCATCAAGTGCCCCTGGAAGCGGAGATACAATGATCTGATCTCCTGAGTTCAGGCCCTGATCAATATAGACTTCATCCTCAAACTTTCTTAAAATTCTTACTTTTTTCATTTTCAGATGGCCGTTGTTAATTGTAAAAAGTATATTACCATTTTTCAGCAGATATCTTGGCAGCACAAAAATATTCTCATAGGTGATCCCTGTAATGCTGCATTTAACAAATGCTCCAGGTTTTAACCGAAAAATATTTTTCAGTTTTGATTCAGGCTCAACTATCTCAAGTGTCATTGGCAGGGTTCTGGTGGTCTCGTCAATACTTGCTTTTATCCTTGCCACCTTTGCATCCCATACAAAGGGCTGTATCTTATCAAGGTCTGCCATTGTCACTTTTGCCTCTGGAGTTTCTCCATTCTCAAACACAGATTCAATCCATCTTAAGTTTTCCAGAGGAATTCGCACATCAACATCCAGATTACCTTTTTGATACATTGAACCAATAACCTGTCCAGGATTGATATACTCTCCCGTCTCAGCAAGTTTCTTTAGAACAAATGCGTTAAACTCAGAAACAATGCTTGTTTTTTCCAGGGCAAGATCCGCTTTTTGAAAATCAACACGAGCCATTGCAAGTTCACTCTCTTTTTGCTCCATCAAGGTATCGGTCAGGGAGAGCCTGTTTTGCAAGTTCTGCAACTGAATTTTTGCCTGTAGGTATTGCTGCTCAGATCTGCCCAGGCTGTTGATTGAAGCAAATTTGTTCCTGCTCAATGCTTTAACTCTTTTCAACTCCTTTTCAACAAGATTTAAGTTGGCACTGGAGAGCTGGATATCATTTTTCAGGTTTGCAATATCCTGTTTTAACTGCTCAATACCTGTTTTGGCCTGCATTATCCTGACGCTCCCACTCTGTCTGTTTAAACTGTAGGATCTCTGGTCAATTCTAACTAAAACCTCACCTTTCTCAATGGTACCCCCCTCAATAAAAGAGGGATGAATATATTCAATCCTTCCTGAAATTTCGGCAGCGATTTTTACAAGCTTTCCAGGTTTCACCGTACCATATGCATCCACAGTCATGATTTTTGAAACAGGTTCTGCTGTGG
>CAYZCC010000038.1:0-8435 GCA_964476805.1 uncultured Desulfobacula sp. | reverse complement strand
AATGACCTCTTTTTTATCAGGCTCTTTTTTCAGGGAAACAAGAAATTTTGCAATCACAACAGCAATAATTATAACAATCACAACCCTTAAAAGCCTTAAAAAAAAAGAGGTGACTTTTTTAATTCCTGATTTTTCTTCCATAACCAATATTCTCCATTAAGACTGCCAAAACTGTGAGTGTATTGTATGCTGATATAATTGTCCCACAAGCAGCCATTGTTAACTGCCATGAAAGACAAGACAGCGACGTATTGATCCTTGACTACAGATTTATTATACTTTTTTTCATTTTATTTTTTTTTAGGGATGACTCTTTTTTTTTCTGGTTTTGCAGCACTTTTTTTCTGGGGCTTCACCCCTCTTAATATCGGCATAAGTTCCATTCTGTTTTCAGCAAGCAGAAGAGAGATCTCTTCTATTTGAGTCCCATTAAGTTTGACTTTAGATTTTTCCAGGAATTCAAACAAATTGTCGGCAATATCAAGCATTCTATCATAGGCGTCTGCTTCTTTTTTTGTCGCAAATGTCATCTTTTCCTCTCCATTCCTGACAACTATATACTTTACAATTACAGCCATTTTTTCTCCCCTGAATCAATTTTTTTATAATCATAATACAAAAAAAAAATGCAGGTAAAGAGTTTTCATGTTTCCAAAAAGCAATCTATCAGTCGACAGACTGCGACACAATAAAGATTTTTTCAAGTTAAAAGCAAAAAATAGATTTAGCCACAGCCATACATACAGTATTCCAAGGATTAAAGTTGTTTTTTAACGATGAAAATGGGAAGATTCATGATTGGTTTTGTGTAACAGCCTGTCGAGATGTTTCGAGCAAAGCCATATGAGCACCAGCACAGGAAGACCGATTAACGCTGTAATCAGAAAGAATGTCGAGTATCCCAGATTGTCAACAATTGTACCGGAATAACCGCCAAAACCTTTGGGAATAAGGGTCATGAGGGAACTGAAAATTGCATATTGAATGGCTGTAAACCGGACACTTGTAAGACTTGACAGGAATGCCACAAAAGCAGCGCTTGCAAGTCCTGCAGAGAGATTATCAGCTGAAATAACAAAGTACAACATGACGATATTATTTCCAGATTTAGTCATGACCATGAAGAGAAGATTTGTCAGAGAAGAGAGTATGGCTCCTGTAAACAGTATTTTCATCACCCCGTATCTTACCGATAGAATCCCACCCAGAAAACCCCCTCCCATAGTCATGAAGAGGCCAAAAGTTTTCACAACACCTGCGATCTGCGTTTTTGTAAATCCAAGATCCTGATAAAAAACATTTGAGATTACACCCAAAACGATATCGGAAATCCGGTATAAACCGATCAATGAAAGCAACAGCCAGGCAGCAAAAACCCCATAGCGTTTAAAAAAATCAGTCACAGGACCCATGTAGCTGTCAACAACCATTTTTTGATTCACGAAACCGGTTAAAATACCCAGTTTTGCAATAAGTGCGGCTATACCAATACCAGCGCCAAGCCTGATAAGTTCTACTAAAAAACCAGACAGATATCTATTTCCGAGCAGGCTTCCGAGAATTCCCTTTATGTGTGCCGCCATATCTGCGCTGAAATAAAAAGCAGTGATAAAGCCTCCTGCAGCAAAAACGAATAAAAACAAAAATATCAGATAATCTTTTGGCGGATATTTTTTTTCTTCATCTGATTCTACTTCAGGTTCACGTATAAGTATGACAGTGGCAACACCTACCAGCATCAATGCTGCCATGATGTAGTAGGAATTCTGCCATGCTGTAAAGTTGTAATCTGACTTTGAAGAGCCAAACATTTCAGCAAAAAAAAGGACACCGGCTCCTGCTGCAAGCATGGCAGCACGATATCCTGCAATATATGCAGAAGCCATTAATCCCTGGAATTCGGTTCCTGCAGATTCTATCCGGTAGGCATCAATGACAATATCCTGTGTTGCCGAAGAGAAACCAAGCAGTACTGCTGCACCAGCCATTATGGTAAGCTGATGATTGCCAGATGCAGGATCCGTGTTTGCCATCCATAAAATTGCAAAAATAACACCCGCCTGTGCGGCAAGAATCCAGCTTCTTCTTCGGCCAAAAAATTTTGTAAAGTATGGAATCGGAATTCTGTCAACCAGGGGAGCCCAGACAAATTTAAAAGAGTAGCCAAGAGCCGCCCAACTGAAGAAAGTAACAGCAGAACGTTCAACACCCACCTCTCTGAGCCAGAGAGAAAGCGATGAAAAAACTAATAATAAAGGGATGCCGGCAGAGAATCCAAAAAAAAGCATTGTTACAACCCGTGGATGGAAAAAGGAGTGCAAAGATTGCTTCCAGTTACGATCAATTTGTTGATTCATTGCCTGAATAAACTGATGGTTACAGGGTTATTTCAAAATTGCACGGGACTGCAAAACAGTCAATGGGTGAATTAATCTTTTTGAGTTCAATCTTACATTTATCAACGATCTTGTCCATTTGGATATCTGTCCTGTCCTGATTCAGATGAAAAAGGCCAAGTTTTTTTACCCCGGCCTTTACTGAAAAGACCAGCACCTCTGAAACCGAAGAGTGACCCCAGCTGATTTTTCGTTTGTATTCATCCCGGGTGTATTCGCCGTCATGGAAAAAGAGATCGGCATTTTCTGAAAACTTAATATAATCATCAAACCCCTTGCTTCCGGCATGATCAACTCCCAATTCATGATCCGTTAAAAACACGAAAGATTTTCCATTTTCAATGAATTTATATCCCAGACCGCCACCAGAATGGCTGACAGGTATTGTTTCAATGCGGATTGATCCAATATTAAATTTATTATTGAACCTCTTTTCATATTTCATATCTGCGTTCAGATCTTTCAAGGTAATTGGGGAAAAAGGCTGTTCCAATACTTTATTAAAAATATCCCTGGTATTGATCCCGGCAAATTTTCGATCCTGGATAAGAACTTCAACCTTTTTAAAAAGCAGTGGTCTGAAAAAAGCAATTCCCATAATATGATCCCAGTGGGCATGGGTAAACAGAAGATAATATTTTGTGAGGTTCCTATCAATAAGGCTTTTCCCAAGACGTCTCAAACCTGTGCCTGCATCAACAATAATTGTTTCTCCTGTTTTTGAAGTAATCTCAATACAGGTGGTGTCTCCGCCATACTTGCGATATTCAGGCCCTGAAACAGGTGTAGCCCCTCTTGATCCCCAACATTTAATATCCATTACTCTCCTGTATCACAAGACAGAATCTTTATCCACAAAGAATTGAATTTTAAAGCTCAGGCAATACGACACAACAATGATTTATACCCATACTGTTCAGTCAAAAACAATCAAAGAGTCAAAGAGTCCGCCTGATTTTTAAGAGGGACAGCTCTGTTCCTTTACTTACAAAAAAGGTAGATATATGATATGATATAAAATTGATATAAAGGCCACTTGGTATTAAAAATATATATTTGGAGGCACCGTGGAAATAGATATTCAGAAAAATGTACTTGAGGCAAATGAGGCCCAGGCGGATATGAACAGGAGATATTTCAGACAGAAAAATGTTTTTGTGCTGAACATGATGTCATCTCCCGGATCCGGCAAAACAGAGATGCTTTGTAAAACCTTTGAAAAGTTGATACCCGAAATCAGAACCGGTGTGATTGTGGGAGACATATGTACTGATAATGATGCCCAGCGGCTTGAACAGACAGGTGTCCAGGCAGAGCAGATCAATACTGACAAATTCGGCGGCGACTGCCACCTTGAAGCCAATCTGATTCTTAAGTCAACAAAAAAATTTAACACAGAAAATCTTGACCTGATTGTTGTGGAAAATATCGGCAACCTTGTCTGTCCTGCTGAGTTTGATATAGGTGAAGATGCAAAGGTAGTGGTATTAAGTGTAACAGAGGGTGAAGACAAACCGGTAAAATATCCGCTGATTTTCCAGGTGGCTGACATGGCAATTTTAAACAAGATTGATCTGCTGCCCTATCTTGATTTTGATGCAGAACTTGCTGTGGATAATATGAGAAAGGTTCATCCCAATCTGCCTGTTTTCCAGATTTCCGCCCGGACAGGAGATGGTTTTGATCCCTGGATTGAGTGGCTGAAGAAAAAAGTTTGTGAAAAAACAGGGGAAAAATTATAAAAGAGGTATGATATGGAGATAAGAAAAATGGCATTTGCCGGCTCCTGGTATCCTGCAGGTGCCAGGGAGTGTGAAGCATCCATAGAGGGTTTTTTAAAAGAGGGAGAGGATTCACTGAAGCAGGGCGGTTTTATGGGCGGTATTGTCCCCCATGCGGGCTGGTATTATTCCGGATCAATTGCATGCCGGGTCATCGCAAGTCTCAGGCCAGAAAAAAAATCGGGTGACCCTTCAGATGAAAAGGTGGATACCATTGTTCTTTTTGGTGCCCATATGCACAAGCAGTCCGAGCCTTTTATACTCTCCCGGGGATTTGTGGAGACCCCTTTGGGTGATATTGAGGTGAATGCAGAGTTGACTGAAAGGATTTGTGCCGGTATCAGCCTTCGCAAGAGATCTCCTGAAAAATTTCCAGATGAAAATACTTTTGAACTTCAATTTCCTTTCATAAAATATTTTTTCCCAGAGGCTAAAATAGTGGTTTGCGGGGTTGCCCCATCTTTTTTTGCCTCTATCATCGGCAGTATGGTGGTGGAAGAGGCAGAAAAAGTGTCAAGAAATATCAAAATTGTCGGCTCCACAGACATGACACACTATGGTCCTGATTTCGGGTTTACACCTGCTGGAACAGGGGAGAAGGCGGTGCAGTGGGTTAAAGGGGAAAATGACAGAAATGCCATTCAAGCCATGCTGGAGATGGATGAGTCAAAGATTATTGCCCAGGGTCTGGAAAACAGAAATATGTGCTGTGCAGGCGCTGCGGCTGCCACCGCATCTGCATGTAAAAAACTGGGTGCAGTCAAAAGCATTGAACTGGACTACGCCACAAGTTTTGACAGATCAGGCGGTTCCAGCTTTGTTGGGTACTCGGGAATACTTTATTCTTAATCCTTGATTGTGCAGTCGTATACCGGGATCAGAATTTTTTCTCAGGCATTGATATAGTTGACAGCCTCTTTAATGCGATGGACAGTTTTTTCCCGGCCAAGGGCCAGGAGCATCTCAAAAATACCAGGGCTGACTGTTGTGCCTGTAAGGGCAACCCTTAAAGGCTGGGCAATTTTACCAAATTCAAGCCCGGTCTCCTCCATGATCTGTTTGAAAATACTTTCAAGTTCATCCTGGGTATATTCTTTGATCTCTTCAATATATATAACCGTCTTTTGCAGCATATCTACAATGTCTGAGTCTGAACTCAAAAATTTATCAACCGCTTTTTTGTCAAACTGAACTTCATCCTGATAGTAAAACTCAGCGGCCTTCGCCATTTCAACAAGGGTTTTACTTCTCGGTTGAAGTGTCTCAATAACACCCCGGGTAAATAAATCATTCTGCGCTTTAATTCCAAAGTTTTTCAAATGGAACAGAAGATGATCAGCCAGTTTTTCAGGGCTTGTGTCCTGAATATGCTTTGCATTTAAAGAGAGAAGTTTATCTGTATCAAACATGGAAGCGGAGCGGCCAAGATGCTCAAGATCAAATTTCTCTATTAATTCATCTCTTTTAAAAAATTCCTGATCTCCATGGGACCATCCCAGGCGGACAAGATAATTGATCATGGCATCGGGCAGAAAGCCCATGTTTTTATATTCACCCACTGACATGGCACCGTGGCGTTTGCTCAATCTTGATTTGTCAGCGCCGAGAACCATGGGGACATGACCGAAAAGAGGCATGTCAACTCCAAGAGCTTCATATATCAGCATCTGTTTGGGAGTGTTGATCAGATGATCATCACCCCTTATGATGGTGTTGATTCCCATGGTGATATCATCAATGACAACGGCAAGATGATACATTGCAGTGCCGTCACTTCTGCGAATGACAAAATCATCCATCTCAGAGTTTTGAAAAGCAGTATCTCCCTTTACCGCATCCTTTACAATGGTGACACCTGAATCAGGGGTTTTAAAGCGGACAACCGTATTTTCGGTTTTTTCAAGGTTTTTTCCCCTGCATCGGCCGCTGTACATGGGCTTGAGTCCCTTTGCCTTTGCCTCTTCCCGCATGGCATTGACCTTTTCAGGGGAGCATGAACAGTAGTAGGCCGTACTGGATTCAATAAGTTTTTCTATATATTCATCGTATATATCACATCTCTCAGTCTGGAAATAAGGACCTTCATCCCAGTCAATGCCAAGCCATTCAAGGGATTTCAATATGGCATCCACAGATTCTTTTGTTGATCTTGCTTCATCTGTGTCCTCAATTCTTAAAACAAATTTTCCTCTGGTTTTTCTTGCATAAAGCCAGTTAAAAAGTGCCGTTCTTGCACCACCAATATGCAGATACCCTGTGGGGGAGGGAGGAAACCGTGTTATGATTGTATTCATACCTTCTCCATAGTTATTAAATATTTTGTAAAATCAAGCCCTTAAGTATCACAAAAAGAGTGTGATGACAAATGGTCAGTTAAATTTTTAATTTCTTGACAAATTTCACAAATTGAGGTATTCTCATATATTTTATTATATCAGCGTATAATTATTGAAATTTAAACAGACAGTATAATGAAGGAGAGATAAATGGCCGTACCAAAGCAGAAAAACTCAAAAGCAAGAGGAAGAAAAAGAAGGACACATTACAAAACAGGTGCCCCCACTGTAAGTGTATGCCCGGAATGTCAGGAACCAAAGCTTCCCCACACAGCCTGTGGTGAATGCGGTGCCTACAAGGGAAGAAATGTAAACGACTCTGCTGATGGCGACGAATAATTACAGGAGGAAGTCTGAATCATGACTGTTGAAAATAAAGTAAAAAGAGTAATTGCACAGAAAATACCTGAAATCGATATTGAAGATGTTATCCCAGAGGCCTCTTTAATTGAAGACCTTGGGGCAGACTCTCTGACAATTGTTGAACTTATCATGTCAATGGAAGAAATTTTTGAAATTGAAATTGATGGAGATGATGCTGAAAAACTGGTCACTGTGCAGGATGCCATTGATTTTATCAAATCTAAATTTTAACTCCGCTTTAATTTTTTAAAAAAGATAAATCAGGTGGATAAGGATAAGTCAATTATCATAGGAAGCGACCACGCGGCGTATGAGTTAAAAGAGAAGATTAAAGTATACCTTTTCAATAAAGGGTATATTGTTGAAGATGCGGGCACAAAAAGTGATGCATCAGTCAATTACGTGGAATATGGGCAGAAGGTTGCCAGAGCTGTGTCAGAGGGACAGTTCCCTAAAGGCATTCTTCTCTGCGGCACCGGACTTGGCATGTCCATGGCAGCCAATCGATTTAAAAATGTAAGAGCTGTTCTCTGTTCTGATGTATTCTCTGCAAAGATGAGCAGACTTCACAACGATTCCAATATCCTGGTTCTCGGCGGTCGTCTTGTGGGCGATATCCTTGCATATGAACTTGTTCAAACATGGCTGGACACCGGATTTGAGGGCGGTCGTCACCTTGAACGTATTCAGAGTATGGATGATTAGATTGACCATGACAGAGTGTTTCAAAACAGGAAATTTTGTGACAACCTGTTGATGAGAGGTGTTTTAATGGAACATGTTGATAATATAGATTCAAAGATTGCAGATATTATTCACCTGGAATCAGGTCGCCAGGAGTCTGAAATAAATCTTATTGCTTCTGAAAATATTACAAGCTCTGCTGTTATGGAAGTCCAGGGTTCCATACTCACCAATAAGTATGCAGAGGGGTATCCTGCAAAAAGATATTATGGCGGCTGCAGATATGTGGATAAGGCAGAAGAGCTTGCCATTGAGCGTGCTAAAAACCTTTTTGGTGTTGATTATGCCAATGTACAGCCCCATTCAGGTTCAGGTGCAAACATGGCAGTCTATTTTACGCTGTTGAACCCTGGAGATACAGTGCTTGCAATGGATCTTTCCCATGGCGGGCATCTAACCCATGGCGCTCCTGTAAGTTTTTCAGGCAGGCTCTACAATTTCATTCATTACGGTCTTTCTTCTGAAACACAAATGATTGATTTGAACCAGGTGGAAGCGCTTGCAAAAAAACAGAAACCCAAATTAATTGTGGCAGGGGCAAGTGCCTATCCCAGGATTATTGATTTCAAGGGTTTTTCAGAAATTGCAAAATCTGTTGGCGCTCTCTTAATGGTGGACATGGCTCATATTGCAGGGCTTGTTGCAGGAGGCGTCCATCCAAGTCCGGCAGGATATGCCGATGTTATTACTTCCACCACCCATAAAACCCTGCGGGGCCCCCGCGGCGGATTGATTCTCGCTTCACAGAAATTTGAAAAATCTCTTAACTCTCAGATATTTCCAGGGACACAGGGCGGTCCTTTAATGCATGTGAT
>CAYZCC010000037.1:8787-13895 GCA_964476805.1 uncultured Desulfobacula sp. | reverse complement strand
GAAGTCAGTGCCGGTAATTTAGAAGTCAGTGCCGGCACCACCTCAAAAATATCACCCACAATACCGTAATCACACTTGCCGAAAATCGGTGCATCTTTATCTTCGTTTATGGCAACAATGACCTTTGATGTTTTCATGCCTGCAAAATGCTGAACCGCTCCTGATACGCCGCAGGCAATATACAGTTTCGGGCTGACGGTTTTTCCGGTCTGGCCCACCTGCATGGCGTGGGGGGCGAATCCTGCATCCACAGCAGCCCTTGAAGCACCTACCGCCCCTCCCATCCGTTCAGCACACGCTTCTAACATTTTATAGTTTTCAGCCGCTTTGATGGCCCTGCCGCCTGTTATAATTACCGGTGCCTCAGTGAGATCAGGTTTATCTGAACGGCCTTTTTGGGTCTCTATAATTTTTATCAGCCCGCTCTCTTTGACATCTGCACTGAATTCAATGATATCTGTATCTGCATTGGCAGGTGCTTGAACAGGTTCAATGGCGTTGGGACGGAGTGTGCAGAGAAACAGAGACCCGTTCACCTTGAGATCGGCAAAGGTTCTGCCTGAAAAATGGGATTTTCTGGCTCTCTTTTCTGCTATATTTATGGCAACACAGTCTGATACAAGGGGGGCATCTATTGCCGCTGCAATGCGTGCAAAAAGATCTTTACCCGTTGAGCTTGCCGTGCCGAGCAGCGCTGTTAAGTCATACGCCTTTATGGCTGCTGCAACCGCTTCAGCCTGCAGATCAGGGCTTGCTGCCATATCTCCGGGTGCTGTAATGGTGACAATATGCGCCGCACCGTATGATTCGAGTTTATCTTTAACTGCTGCTGCATCAGAATCAACCAGAAGGGCATAAATTTCTTCTCCTGCAGCAGCGGTGAGTACGCCAAGAGAGGTATCCTTGATATCACCCTGGTCGATTTCAATTAAAACGCCTGTTTTAGACATATCTCTTCTCCCTATAATACTTTTTCATCCTGCTCAAGAATTTGAACCAGCTGGGATACCTGATCATCCACAGATCCCTCAATCATTTTTGCACCGGCTCTTTCAGGTACCCGCTCAAGTTTTTCAATTTCAACCATTGGCGGACCCTCACCAAGGTCAAGGGATGAGAGTTCCATCTGTTTTATCTCCTTTTTCTTGGCTTTCATGATATCAGGGAATTTAGGATAACGCGGTTCATTCAATCCCCTGTCAGCACCAATAACACAGGGAAGATTCATCTCAATCACCTGCTTTTCTTTGCTGTCGATTTCTCTTTCAACAACCGCTTTGGTGCCGTCTATGGAGAGAGAAGATACCTCATTGACAAGAGGCATTTCAAGCATTTTTGCAAGGCGGTAGTGGGTCTGGAAGTTTTCTGTATCCACTGACCCCTTACCGGTAAAGATAAGATCTCCTGCACCATCCTGCTCAATGGCTGCTTTTAAAGACTTTGCCGTTAAACGACTGTCCAGGAACTGGCGGTCGGTTTTAACAAGAATGGCCCGGTGGGCTCCCATTGCCATTGCACCGTGAATAGTGGATACCGCATCTTTTTTGCCCACAGTGACTATGACAACCTCTCCCTTATCTTTTTCAGCAATGCGGACAGCCTCTTCAATCCCATACTCATCATAAGGGTTTGCAATAAATTTAATTTCAGCGTCATCAAAACCAGCATCTCCCACAAGTTTTATGCTTGCAGCAGTGTCTGGTACATGTTTTACACACACAAATATTTTCATATGTTTTGTCCTTGTTCAGCTTTTCATTTTTCTGTTTTCAGGATCATAAAGGGGCATTTTTACCACTTCAGCATTTCTGGCCCGGCCCAGTATTTCAACATCCATCTGTGTTCCGGCAGCTGAAAACTCAGGTTTTACATAACCCAGGGCAATGCTCTTTTCGACCCTGTGGCCGTAACCGCCTGAAGAGGTCATGCCGATTTTTTCACCCGCTTTTAAAATCGGGTTATACCCCCATGGATCGCTGTCTTTCGCTTCAACCACAAGGCAGACAAGTTTGAGCGGGATGCCTTCTTCTTTCTGTTTAAGAAGACCCGCTTTCCCGATAAAATTCTGTTTATCAAGTTTTACACTCCATGCAATATTGGTTTCAAGAGGCGTGTGATGTCCATTCATTTCACTCTTCCATGCCATATATCCTTTTTCAAGGCGCATGGAATTCATGGCATGCATACCGATAAGTTTTATATCAAACGGTTGGCCTGCATCCATGAGCGCATTATAGACAGCAATCTGCTGCTCAATGGGGTGAAAGATCTCAAAACCAAGCTCTCCCACATAATTCATGCGGTTCATGCGGCATTTTGTGCGGCCCACATAGATTTCCCGGCTTGTTGAAAACCTGAATGTCTCATTGGAAACATCACCGTGGCAGGATTTTTCCAGGACCTTGCGGCTGTCAGGTCCTACCACAACAAAACACCCCATTTTATATGTGAGATCATCCATGAACACAAAATTATCTGAAGGCAGGTTCTCAAGCAGCCAGTGCTGATCATGCTTTTTGCCGACACTGGCTGTTACACAGAAAAACTCCTCCTGATGGATTCTTGTGATTGTCATGTCAGACTTAAACTTACCCTTGTGATCCAGCATGGGTGCCAGAACAATCTGTCCGTCCTTTTCCGGTACTTTCTGGCAGGTCATATTATTCAGCCAGTCAAACGCACCTTTTCCTGAGATTTTTGTTTTGGCAAAACGGGTGAGATCCAGCAGCCCTGCATGATTCATTGCATGTTTTGCTTCATTTCCAACATGCTTAAATGCGTTGGAACGTCTCCAGGATGGGGTTTCATAGCCGTCTTCCCCTTCCGGTGGGAAATAGTTGGGGCATTCCCAGCCATAGTAGTCTCCAAAAACTGCATTTGCTCTCTTCTGATACTCATATATGGGGCTTGTTCTGCAGGGTCTTGCCGCACTTCTCACCTCATTGGGATAAAATGCATTGTAAAGCTTTGCATAGGTTTCCGAAATTTTTTCAGTGTTGTATGCCCAGTTGGCATAGGAGCCAAACCGACGGGAGTCAACATCCCATAGATCAATTTCAGGCTCGCCGTTCATGATCCATCCTGCAAGATAGTGACCGATGCCGCCGGCCTGGGTGACGCCAAAGCTGTATCCGCATGCCTGGAAAAAATTTTTAACCGGGGCCGCTGGTCCAACAAGGGGGTTGCCGTTTGGCGTATAGGTAATGGGGCCGGCGGTCACATGTTTAAATCCTGTATCTCCCAATATGGGGAATCTCTCAATGCCGTTCATGATGCAGTCAGATATATTGTCTATATCCGGGATTATCTCCTCCTGGGCATAGCTCCAGGGCACACCATATTTTTTCCACTGCTGTCCATTGGCTTCATACATACCAAGGATCAAGGAATCCATCTCCTGGCGAAGATAGATGGATTTATCAGGGTCGCGTATCAAAGGCAGCATGGTTTCTGCCTCGGCAATGGCATTTATTTTTTCATATAGAATATGTGTATGGGTGATGGCAATGGATGGGATCTCTATTCCCGCCATTCTGGAAACTTCCGGGGCCCAGAGGCCTCCTGCATTGACGATATGTTCACATGTTATATCTCCTTTGTCGGTTTTAACCAGCCACTCCCCTGATTTTTTCTGTTCAATGGCACTGACCATTGTGTGCAGGTTAATCTCGGCCCCGTACTGCCTGGCACCTTTTGCCATGGCCTGGGTCAGGGAGTTGGGGTCAACATCTCCGTCATCGGGCCAGTAAAGACCGCCAATCAGACCATCCGTCTGTATAAAGGGGTGCATCTTCCTGATCTCATCCGGAGTGATATAATTGACATCCATCCCAAGGCATCGGTTCATGGAGTAGTAGTATCCAAGTTCATCCATACGTCCGGGATTGTCGGCTGTTCTGATGGATCCGGTTGTATGCCATCCCACGTTCTGCCCTGTTTCAGCTTCAAGCTGCTTGAAAATTTCAACACTTTTAATGTTTATCTGGGTGCAGTAATAACTGGGATGAAAAAAAGAGACATTTCCTGCTGCCATCCAGGTGGAGCCGGAAGTCAGTTCATGTTTTTCAAGAAGAACAACCTCATTCTTCCATCCATATTTTGCCAGGTGGTAAGCAACGCTGACTCCAATGACGCCGCCGCCGATTACAACTGCTCTTGCATTGGTTCTCATAATTTCCCCTTTTTTATAATATACTTTTGTCAAAATTTTTTCTTATATCTTTTTAAAACCCCTTTATTTTAAGGGGTTTAGGTTTAAATATCACCTTTCCCTAATATTTTAGTTCTTAACAATTTTAAGGCTGAAGTCTCTCTATATCCGTCACAAGATTACTCTCTGTTGTCTTTTAATAATCTTGTCAACTCCTTTATAACTTCCAAAGCATCTGCCACCACATAATAGTCGCAGTCTGACATAATGGGGGCATCTCTATCTGTGTTGACTGCAATCACCATCCCTGAAGTCTTCATCCCTGCAAAATGCTGAATCGATCCTGATATGCCGCAGGCAATATAGACTTTTGGGCTGACCTTCTCTCCTGTCTGTCCCACCTGCATGGCATAGGGGACCCATCCTTCATCCACTGCAGCTCTTGATGCACCGGCAGCTGCGTTAAGCGCGCCTGCACATTGAAAAAGAGCAAAGAAATTTTCAGAGTTTTTCATTCCCCGGCCGCCGGCAACAATGATCTCTGCTTCGGCAAGATGGATCTCTGCATTTTTGTCAGGTGGACCTCTTTTAATAAGATGGAACGTGTTTTTCATAAAATCAGGCGGGTCAAATTTTAAAATCTGTGCATGGGTTCGGGCCTTTTTTTGTTCAACACTGTTGGGTCTTATACCAAAAATCTGGATATCGCCCCGGGTTTTAATTCTGGCCATTGTTTTACCCGAGTATTGCGACGTCTTTGCCGTGCAGGCTGTGGTGCTGTCTTTCCCCTGGCGGTCGTCTTCCGTTTGAAGATCAATATCAATACAATCCATGACCAGAGGCGCATCAAACATTGCAGCCATCCTGGGCAGGATATCTTTGCCCTCAGGTGTTGAAAGGCCAAAAACTGTGTCGATACGAAGTTCTTTCACTGCCCTGGCCACTGTTTTGGCTCTTG
>CAYZCC010000037.1:4744-8777 GCA_964476805.1 uncultured Desulfobacula sp. | reverse complement strand
TTGCATCAGGATTGTGCAGAAGCCCGGGTGCAAGTGATAGATCAACAATAGTGGTGATGCCAAAATATTCCAGATCCGTTTTAAGCGCTTTCATATCTCCATTAATGACAAATGCAAAAAGCGCTGAGTTCTTCTGTCTGGCAAGGGTGATAACGCCAAAACAGGCTGTTTTGGTTTTACCGGTATCCGGTTCAAGCTCAATGATAATACCGATTTTTTTCATGAAATCACCTTTGCCTTATGTTTCAGGATTTGAATGATCTTCCCGGCTGCCTCCACTGCAGTGCCTTTTATCTCTTCAGGGGTTCTTTCACTCTTCAGCGGTTCAAGCTTGACAATATCAGTGAAGGATGAAGAGGGTTCAAGATTTAAATCGTTTAAATCGACTCTTTTAATCTCTTTTCTTCTCGCTTTAACCACATCTTTGAATGTGGGATATCTGGGTGTGTTCAACCCTTTTCCCGTACCGAGTACACAGGGCAGGGTCAGTTTGTATGTATTGATAACGCCATTGGCGAGAGCATGGTCAACCACTGCATGTTCATCTTCAAAATCAATCTTTACAATATTATTTGCCGCAGGGAAATTAAAAAGTTTTCCAATACGGAACATTGTCTGCATCCCTTCAGCATCAATGGATTCTCTGCCTGTCAAAATCATATCAGGACGGCCATCTTTTTCAATGGCTTTTTTCAGGGCTTTTGCCGTGGTGATACTGTCATGGCGCTCTTTTGTCTGAATAAGAATGCCCCTGTCACTCCCCATTTCAAGGGCGGACTGTATTGTGTCGTGTGCATCTTCAGAACCCAGGCACACGGCAATGACGTCACTTTTTTCACCCGCCATGCTCGAAAAATTCTCTCTGATTTTTACAGCTTCAGTGACGGCATGCTCATCAAAGGGATTTAATAAAAACGGGGTATTCCTGTCAATGCCGGTATCACCTGTAATGGTGATACCGGCAGCGGAGTCAGGAACATGTTTCACACATACATATATCTGCATATCAGCCATTTACGGAAAAGGATGAGTTATAATTAATCTTCCTTTTTCTTGAGAAAAAATCCACATTCATCGTGCGGTCAATATATTTATACTGATACTGCAAGGGGTCTTGATCATGATCCAGGCCTTTTTCACACGCATCTATCAACTCTGCCATCATACGCCCTACAACAGGCGCATTCTTATACTGGTTTCCTGAAGATCCGACTGCCATATAAAATCCCGGCAGATCAGATTTATCATAGATGGGAATCCAGTCATCAGAGCAGTCATATAGATCTACAACGCCATTGGGTTTATTGGGTACAAAAAGGGATGGAATTCGTTTGCCAAGCCTGTAGCACTGTGCCTTCCACTGCTCTTGGGTCAGAACATTATTCCTGCCGTGTCCGCCTTTGCCGGCATAAAACTCATCAGGGTCAACCCACTCCTGGGGATCGCAGTCAGGATCTTCACTTCCGATAAGAAAGAGGTTTCCCACTTCCGGTCGTACATAACACCCGATATCTCCATCAGACATGTGATAGCCGTCATTAATATAATTGTATCCATCAGGAGAGGGGCAGTACATGACTTCATGGCGAAGGGCTTTGGTTTTAATATGGCACCCCTCCCAGACACCTTCAGCCATTTTGTTGATCAAAAATGAGTGGGGGCCGCCCGCATTGACCACAATACCGGTATCAATCTGTGTGCCGTCTTTGAGTGTAATGCCTGCAACTCTGCCGTTTTCACTTCTGACGTCGACAACTTCAGCATGGAACATGAATTTGCCACCCTTTGCTTCAGCAGCCCTCATGATATTGTGGGCGGACAGGGCAGGGTCATTTACATATCCTGCTTCAGGGCAGAAAATACCACCTCCCAGATCTTTTTCAGGTGCATCATAAAATTTCGGGTCTTCAGGACGTCTGACCGGCCAGAACTCGTGAAGATCAATCACAGGAATCTGTTTTTTGATTTTATCATTGCTCCACTCTTCATATTCAACCCCCACCGCATCATAGTTTGCCTGGACTTTTCTCCAGTCATGCCCCTGGGATTTAAGAAGGATTGATCCTGTGTTCATATATTTTGCAAGACCTTTTTCATCTTCTACATTGTCAAGATAGTTTCCCCAGTCCAGCCAGTATTTAAACCCTTCGTATGCCATGGCAACACCGTCGGCAGTTGAGTAGTGTGCCCTTACAATGGCGCAGGAACCAGCGGTGGATCCCTCTCCTGCATCGGCAAGTTTATCAACATTCAAAGTCTTATATCCCATTTTAGACAGCTCATAGGCAATGGGAGCGCCTATCACTCCGGCGCCAATAATAATGGCATCAAATTTTTCATTCATGATTTTTCTCTCCCTGGTTGAATCTATTTAACAATTAATATTTCTATAATTCATTGATAAAGTTATTAAATTTCTCCTCGCCGCCGGGTTTTAACCCAAACTCTTTTCCAGCATTTAAAATTGCATGTGTCATATCTCTTCCATATCCTTTTGAACAAGTTAAGATCACACCTGAATTGTCAATATTTTTGCTCAGGGTCACGATCTGACAGGGAACGTGGGAAAAAGGGCCTTGCAGAAGAAAAGGAGTTTTTCTCTCAGAGTCCATAAAATCAAGGGCAGTGAGTTTTTCGCAGATCTGGAACACACTTTTTCCAAGCAGTGCAACAAAGATCGTCGCTTCGGTTACATCGGTGAAGCCGGAACTTTCCGGCATGGGAATACGATTTTCACCCAGATTGTATATGGATATCTGGGTTGTGTTCATTCGGTTGACAACCATTTTCTTATCAATGACACTTTCACCTGGAATTTTTGGAAGGGTCATCTGAAACGGCTTGTGTTCTTCAAGGTGGGCGTCCTGAAAATCAAACCGCTGTTTGTGAGTCAGGTCAACCAGAAAAGGTCCGTCACTCTCTTCACCTTTGTATTCCTTTACCACTTCCCAGTTATCTTTAGTCTCCGTTTTAACCGGCATCCCTTTTAGTACAACAGGAGAAACTCTCTTCATTTCATTCATGATTTTTCCCTTACATTTTCATTCTTGAACCTTGAGGATCATAAAACGGCATTTTTACAACTTTTCCGTATATCAGACTGCCATTGCACTCGTCTTCAAAAATTCCAAGTCTTGTATCAATTTTAGACAGTGGGGCCTCAACAAGTGCCATACCAACGGCTTCATTCAGAGTAAAGCTGTCCCGGGCTGTACAGACATAGCCTCGTACTTTTTCATCTACAATTAAAGCCCCGTCATTGGGAGTCCTGCCGTTGTTTTCCATCTTAAATCCCACCAGTTTAAATCTTGTCTTATCATTTTCAGCCTGGGCAAGAGCGACGGCCCCAACTGTTTTGGCATCTTTCTTGGTCCGGTCCCATAAAAATCCCAGGCCCACATCCAGAAGATTGGTTCTCTGTTCCGACTCCTGGCCCAGGATGATATGGCATTTTTCCATGCGAAGTACATTCTGGGCTTCAACGCCAAAGTTCTGGATCTTAAATTCTCTGCCAGCCTCTTTAAGCATGAGCCATACCGCTTCCATATAGGATGAAGGAACATGGAGTTCGTATGAGAGTTCGCCAACAAATCCAAGACGCATCGCTTTGACAGGTATGCACGCTCCAATATTGAATTCTTTATATTCTGAAAATCGGAATGATTCATTGGATATATCAATATCCACAATCTTTTCAAGCACTTTTCGTGCATTGGGGCCGGCAAGGTTAATGACACCCATGGCGTCGGTAAGGTTGACCATATGGAAGTCCCACTGGTCATATCTTGTGTGGTAACGTATCCATTCAATGGTCTGTCCTGCACGCCCTGTGGATGTTGTAAAGTAGTAATCATTATCACCAAGCCTTGTGATGACGCCATCATCTATGACACAGCCGTCATCATTGCACATGGCAGAGTATTTCACTCGTCCTCCCTTCACTTTTGACATGTCAGAGACAAAAACACGCTGCAGGGCTCTGATTGCATCCGGTCCGTGAATTCTGAATTTTCCAAGGGTGGATGCATCCAGC
>CAYZCC010000037.1:647-4734 GCA_964476805.1 uncultured Desulfobacula sp. | reverse complement strand
ATCCAGCATCCCGACATTTGTTCTAATGTTTTCTATCTCGTTTTTACATGTAAAATCATCGCTGAAATATCTGGCACGCTGCCACACACCTGTGTTTCTGAAAATTCCACCCTCTTTTCTCTGCATTTTGTCCATGGGTGTTGTTTTAAGCATCATATGATGGCTGCCGGCATAGGTAGAAAGCAGCGTGGGTACAAGGGGAGGTCTGGTGGTAGTGGGCTTTATGGAAATATCAGGCAGCGCCTGGTATTTTGCAACATAAAGCGGCAGGTTATGCCCGGGAATTCCTCCCTGGCCAGGGCCTGTTCCAGCCGAGGTGAACCTTTTAATAAGTTCAGGAACATCAAAACCTTTTTCAATGGCCTGTTTAATGTTTTTAATGGTGGTATCTTCATCAAAACAGATAAAACTTTTTCTGCCCTTTACAGGCGCCGTGACAAGTTTTGTTCCCCTTTTTGGGCCGGGAAGGTTTTTGTGCGCCTTTTTGGCTTCCCCAATTTCTTTGATTGAACCTTTTTTACAGTCAAAAGCGGCCTGGACACCGGCAAGTGTTCCAGATGCTTCAATTGAGCAGGGATCATCCAGACCAAGGAGTCTTCCTGCGGCATACATTTTCTCAGGGAGTTTGCTGGCAAGGAAAAATCCAGTGTGTGAATCATATTCAAGCCTGCCCTGGGCGATTGTAACAGGGCCTGTAACCGGGGTCATGCCTGCAGAAGCGACAATGAGATCACATGGGATTCTTCTGGAAACCGTCCCGTCAATACTTGAGAGATCAACACTTTTCACTGTTTTGTTTCCATTGGCTTTGCATGCAACCCAGCCTTTAAGCAGGGTAATATTTTTGGCTTTCAGCTGCTGCAGAAGCTCTGGATCCTGTCCATCTTCTCTTATATCGGCAACCCACTCAATGTTAAGCCCAAGTTTGAGCAGTTCCAGAGCCGCTTCAAGCCCGAGATCATGTCCAACAGAGAACACAGCCTTTTCACCGGGTAAAAGTCCATATGTGTTTGCAAGCCGCACTGCGCATCCTATCTGCATAATTCCAGGTTTTTCATTATGTTCAAAAATCAGGGGTCTTTCAATGCATCCAGTGGCAGCAACCATACTTTTTGCCCGTATTTCAATATATCGCTGGTCAAACGCATCACCCGCTTTTCCGATCTGGAATCCTGTAATAAGATTGTTATGATAAGCACCCACCATGGAGGTGTGAGTAAAAACCCTTATGTTTTCAAGCGCCTTTACCTCTTTTGCAAGTGCCAAAGCTCTCTCATGAAGGCTTTGGCTGTTTTTCCCTTTTTCTGGTTTATAGTGAGATAATCTGTATTCAAAGAAACCTCCCAGCCAGGGTCTTGATTCCATTATAATCACACGCAGACCTTTTTTTGCTGCTGCAATTGCAGCCATCATCCCGGAAGGCCCGCCGCCGATGACACAAACATCTGTATTTGGAAAGATTTCATCATAAACACCCGGCATCACAAAATCAGGGTTTAATGTGCCAAGACCTGCTGCCTTGCGGATCTGTTTCATGGCAAATGGCCATATGCCGGCTGGTTTGTGCAGTGTATTATAATAGAACCCCGCTGGCATCATCCAGTCCATCTTGTCAATGAAAGACATCCTGTCATTCTCAGCAGAGCCTTTGACATTCTGTTCTTTTACGACCATTCCCTCTTTTAAAAGGGTATTTTCACATCGGGTATTGGGGATATTATCCACTTCCATGCAGGTGTTGGAACACTCTCCATCAAGAGAGTATAGTCCTCTGGGTCTGTGATATTTCAGACTGCGGGTAAATACCCGTATCCCATTAGCATATAAAGCGGTTGCTACGGTATCACCCGCAACCCCATAATACTTTTTATTTTTATAGGTAAAGCCGATTTTTCTGGATGGGTCTATCTTTAAAGTTGGCAGATGATTAAGCCTGTTCATCGCTTTGTGCCTCCTTTTTCCCTACTTCAAGGTTAGTGGTTGTGTCCCTTAAAATTGTAAACCAGGAGCCACAGCCATCTTTATGAAACCACCACTCCTCCTGCACTCCTGCAACACACTTGTTCATGTGTACATAGTTGCACCAGACTTCAGGGTTAAGATTTTTCTCATCAGGTCTTGGACCTTTCTCTTCGCCGCCGTATCTGAATTCATATCCGTTTCTTTTTCCGCAGACCGGACATGTTATAGTTAAAGCCATTATGGTGCTCCTTTATGCTTCTTTAATTGTCTGGCGTATAATTTACCAAAGCGGGTGTCTCACCCATGAGCCTGTGCTCCTCATAGCGTTTCAGGGCAAAGGGTTTGAAAATATCAGGGCAGTGATCGGTTGCCATGAACTGTGCCATATATTTACCAACAGCAGAACATGATTTGAATCCAAAATACCCCCAGCCGCAATCCATGAAAAAACCTTCAACCTTATTGTTACCATCCATAATCGGTGCCATGTCAGGGGTCATATCAGCAAGACCGCCCCAGATTCTCATGAAACGAACACCTCTGAGACAGGGCAAAAACTCTGAGAGTGCTTCCGCCTGATGTTTTATATAGTGGGCAGTATTCAAGGTCGTATAATTTGGCCATGGGTCCATGTGAGCCCCGGTTGCAACTTCCCCTTTCAGGGTCTGGTTGGCATAGCAGTGATAGGCTCCTGAAGAGACCACATGATTAAGCAGGGGTTTTAAAGGCTGTGTCACCATGGCCTGGATAGTCAAAACAGAGATGGGAAGTTTGATCCCCAGCATATCATGGATCAGTGCAGCAGAGTAGCCACCGGCTGAAATCAACACCTGTTTGGTACTGATTCTGCCTTCACTTGTTTTTACAGCAGTCACTTTGTTGTTTTTTGTTTCAATGTCAAGCGCCTCTGTCTGCTGATGGATCTCAACTCCGTTTTCAGCAGCACCTTTGGCAAGACCCCAAACCACAGCATCATGCCGCACAATGCCGCCGGGCGGATGAAACATGGCGCCCTGGATTGGAAATGTAATATCCTCTGAAATATTCAAAGCCGGAACCAGCTCTTTTGCCTCTTTGGCATCAATAAGATGGCTTTCCACCCCATGAAACTGGGCTGTGGCAATGGTCATGCGGGCTGCTTTCATAGCAGCTTCAGAATGCATGAGATTCAGATTGCCGCAGTTGTTAAACATTAAATTGTAATCCAGCTCCTTTGTAAGAACCGGCCAGAGGTCAAGGGCTTCTTTGTAAAGGGGAACATTGTACTGGGTTCGTTGGTTGGCACGGACAATCGCCGTATTCCTGCCTGCACCGCCAAACCCGATATAGTTTTTCTCAATAATGGTAATATCAGTGATGCCATGCTCCTTTGCAAGGTAGTAAGCGGTTGCCAGGCCGTGAAGCCCGCCTCCAATGATAACCACATCATAACTTGATTTGAGTTTTGTTTTTTCTCCCCAGAGGGGTTTGTTTTTAAAGATCATCGGCTTTCCCATACAGATTATGGATTTTTATTAAATTCCTGGATTTTCATTAACGAATACTATTTTAATTTGTTTCTATGTTATGAAATAAATCATGTCAAGAATTTTTTCTAAAAAGACATTTTTTCTTTCATAAAAACTTGACAACTCTTTCAATATCTTTTAAAAATTAAATCAATCAGGGTGAAAAGTATTTTTAAATAATTTTTTAAGTGGCGCCCAAAAGCGCTATTGCCATTAACCAGAGAACAGAAGGATTTATAAAATTATGAAACACTGTTTTTATAAACTTGTCCGGTTGAATAGATAATGAATGATCCAGTATCACATCCAGTCATAAATGATCTTTCAAAAAAGATAGACTCCCTGACTCCTAAAGCCCAGACTCTGGGAAACTATATTATGTTAAACCCCTCCAAAGCTGTTTTCATGACAACAAAAGAGCTTGCCCAGGCCTGCCATATCAGTGAAGCAACTGTTGTCAGGTTTGTCAGCACTCTCGGTTACTCAGGGTATTCAGATTTTCAAAATGCCTTAAAAGATTTTGTAAATACAGGTCTTTCGCTGCCTGAAAGAGCGGATATAAAAGGGATTAGAGAGCGGGGAGCAGACAGACTTCACAGGGGGATTCTTGAGGAGTT
>CAYZCC010000037.1:0-637 GCA_964476805.1 uncultured Desulfobacula sp. | reverse complement strand
AGTTTTTATATAAAAATATAAATGTTGACACCATGAATGAGTTTGTTGAAGCGCTGGACAGAGCCCATACTGTTTATGTGGTCGGTTCAAGAATCTCCTATACATATGCATATTACCTTGGCTGGTCCCTGACAAAGATCAGAAAAGGAATTCATATTTTAAAAGGAAGTGACAGCGCATCCATTGATATGCTGGCCAATGCAAACCCTGAAAGTCTTGTGATTCTCGCCACTTCAACAAGGTATCCCAATGAACTGATAAAACTTGCCAGGATGGTCTGGCGCAGCAGTCATACCCTGTTAACCATGACAGATTCCAGTATATGTCCTGTCGCAGGATTTGCAGATATATCTCTGGTGGTCCCTTCAAGATCCATCCCCTTTATCGGCAATATATCAGGCATGCTTGCAGTGATTCAGTACATTGTCCAGGAGCTGGCAAACCAGAGAGGTGAAGAGCTGGAAAAATATCAGAAAAAGCTGGAACAGGTCTATCTGGAGAACGATATTCTATTTAATCTGGATCCAAAATAATGATCTCATTAACCATTAATTTGATCTGATCTTCTCTTTTCCACATATTGATAAATTTTCTACGGTCATAGTAATTTTGCCTGATTTGATAGAATGTCTCTAAA
>CAYZCC010000036.1:11911-14144 GCA_964476805.1 uncultured Desulfobacula sp. | reverse complement strand
AACATATGGAAGATTATCAACTTTTAATAGACCTTCATAAAAATGCAATCCGACAGGGACCAGGAGGGGATGCAGAGACGGAAAAGGCTCTTGATCTCACCATGTTAGACCGGGCTGCGCCAATAAAGATTGCCGATATCGGATGCGGTACAGGGGCATCCACCCTAAAGCTTGCAAGCTTGTTGAATGCCCGGTTGACAGCAGTGGACTTTTTTCAGGATTTTCTTGATATACTTGAGGTCAGGGCTAAGAATCAGGGGCTTTCTGATAAGATGACGACGCTTGCATGCTCAATGGCAAATTTGCCATTTGGAGAAGAGGAATATGATGTTATCTGGTCTGAGGGTGCGATATACAATATCGGCTTTGAAAAAGGTGTCAAAGAATGGAATCGTTATCTGAAAGTGGGCGGATTACTGGTTGTTTCGGAGATTACCTGGACGACAGGCTCCCGTCCGTCGAAACTTCAAAAATATTGGGATGATGAATATTCCGAAATAGATGTGGCATCGTCAAAAATTGGCATACTGGAAAAAAGCGGTTATTCTCCAATTGGCTATTTTGTTTTACCAGAGCATTGTTGGGTGGCTAATTATTATCAGCCACTGCAGAACAGGTTTAAGGATTTCCTTAACCAGAACGGCAATAGTGAAGAAGCTCAGGCAGTAGTGGAAGTGGAAAATCGAGAAATTGAACTATATGAGAAGTATAAAGCCTACTACAACTATGGTGTATACGTTGCAAGAAAGTTGGATGAATGAAGACCATAACAAATCATTCAACGATTTGATTTATTCTGGATCTGTTTCTGCATTGATTTTGATAATATTTATAACAGGTAAAAAAAGAGTGTCAAACAGAATGTTTAAAAAGTAATTCAGTTTGCACAGGGATATTTTTTATATAAGGAGGAGTGAACAATGTTACGCAATATGATTTTAACAGGTGCTGTTCTCTTTGTCTCAATGTTTTCCCTGGGGATGGCAAAGGATACAAAATATAAAACAGCCACATTTGCAGGGGGGTGTTTCTGGTGTATGGAGCATCCTTTTGATAAAGTTGATGGTGTTATTGATGTGGTCTCAGGTTATACCGGTGGTAAAACAGACAATCCAACATACGAACAGATCTGCTCCCTTGATACAGGACATCTTGAGGCTGTTCACGTGACCTATGATCCTGAAAAAGTTTCCTATGAGACACTTCTTGATGTTTTCTGGCGTCAGATCGACCCTACAGATGCTGGCGGCCAGTTTGCTGACCGGGGAAGCCAGTATGCCACTGCAATAATTTATCATGATGAGGATCAAAAAGTTCTGGCTGAGCTTTCCAGAAAAAATCTTGAGAGTTCCGGCAGGTTTGATCGCCCCATTGCAACCAGAATAGTGCAGGCATCCAGGTTTTTTAAAGCAGAGGAGTATCACCAGGACTATTATAAAAAGAACCCGGGTCATTATAAAAGATATAAAGCAGGTTCTGGAAGAGAGAGTTTTATTAAAAGGGTCTGGGCCGATGAAGCAAAAAGAAAAATCTATAAAAAGCCGGATGAAAAAACAATAAAGGAGAAACTCACTGACCTGCAGTACAGCGTCACCCAGAAAGATGGGACTGAAAGACCTTTTTCCAACAAATACTGGGATAATAAAAAAGAGGGGATTTATGTTGATATTGTTACAGGAGAACCGCTTTTTTCATCAAAGGATAAATTTGAATCAGGTACTGGCTGGCCAAGCTTTACAAAACCTCTTGTCAATGAGAATATTGTTGAAAAGCAGGATAACTCCCTTTTCTCGGTGAGGACTGAAGTGAGAAGCAAACAGGGGGACTCTCATCTGGGGCATGTTTTTAATGACGGTCCAAAGCCTTTAGGCATGCGCTACTGTATTAACTCTGCATCACTGAGATTCATTCCTGAAAAAGATTTAAAAAAAGAGGGGTATGGAGCGTATTCAAAGCTGTTTGAATGATTAAAGTTTATCGTTCTCAAAATTCTAAATTTAATATAGTATCTCCTGCAACATTCAGTATTGAAAAATTAAACAGTATTGAAAAATTAAAGGGTGAATTTTGCAAAAAGACAGGAGTAATGAATCACTGTCAGGTCTCCTGGCCGGAGTATCCGCTTTTCTCATATGGGGTCTTGGCCCTATGTTCTGGAAAACTCTTTCCCATGTGCCTGCCCATGAAACAATGACCCACAGGATTGTCTGGTCTTTTATCTTTCTTATGCCGG
>CAYZCC010000036.1:0-11811 GCA_964476805.1 uncultured Desulfobacula sp. | reverse complement strand
GCCCATGAAACAATGACCCACAGGATTGTCTGGTCTTTTATCTTTCTTATGCCGGTTATTTTTTTTCAGGGACAGTGGAAAATATTTATTAATACATTTAAATCCTTTAATAAACTCAAGTGGCTTTTTGCCACGACACTTCTTGTGGCATCCAACTGGTTTCTTTTTATATGGGCAGTCAACCATGATATGATACTTCAGGCAAGCCTTGGTTACTATATCAATCCCCTCGTGAATGTAATATTCGGATTTCTATTTTTACAGGAGCGGTTAAGAAAATTTCAGATGCTGGCCGTTGGTATTGCTGCAGCCGGAGTTTTATATCTGACTTACCAATATGGATCATTTCCATACATCGCCATTATCCTTGCCGTCACTTTTGGATCATATGGTCTTATCAGAAAAAAACTGGATTTGAATTCAGCAGTGGGCCTTGCTGTTGAAACCCTTATTTTGACTATTCCAGGAATTATCTATCTCATATGGCTGGAAAAAACGGGTACCGCTTTTTTCCTGCACAAAGGATATACCACGGATATCTTTTTGATATGTACTGCCCTTGTTACAGCGCTGCCCCTTTTACTCTTTAATATAGGTGTAAAAAGGCTGCAGCTTGCCACGGTTGGTTTTCTGCAGTATATTGGCCCGAGTATGATGTTCATTCTTGCTGTATTTGTTTATGGTGAACCTCTTTTAGTACATCAGCTTATTGCATTCATTTTTATCTGGACAGCGCTTGCTGTTTATACTGTGGATTCAACAAGAGCTTACACGACCCGATATTAAACCGGTTATTTATTTTTTGGAGGCTTTAAAGAAAATGTATCAACTGATCTTTTATGTTCCTTCAACTCATTTAGAAGAGGTGAAAGATGCCCTTTTCAAGGCAGGGGCAGGTCAATATAATAATTATGATAAATGCTGCTGGCAGATAGAGGGGAAAGGGCAGTTCAGACCTTTAGAAAGCAGCAGCCCTTTTATCGGCGGGAAGGGCCGTGTTGAAAAAGTGGATGAATACAGGGTTGAAATGGTTGTAAAAGATGAACTTATTAAAAATGCTGTCACAGCTCTTGGTATTGCCCATCCCTATGAAGAGCCAGCATATTCTGTTTTAAAAGCTGAAGACAATTTTTGATATTTTAACCGCAGGAATTAATCAAAGGAGCTTGTTATAAAAAAACTGAATCCTTTGTTGCAAGGAAAATAGAAACACGGTTCCAAGTAGAAATAAAGATCCATGAAATCAAGGGGTTTGTGTTTTGGGATAGTGACTTGAGATATTTAATATCTATTTTTAAAATCTAAAACAATAATTTATCTGGAAAAAAAGGAGATATCATTATGAAACTGCAGAAAACCATAATCATTCCAATGTCTATCATGGTAATCATCACAGCTTTTATATCAGGGTGTGCATCAGGCAGATCAGGTGTGATCTACTCCCGGGATGAAGCCCGGAAAGTGCAAACTGTGGAAAACGGCCAGGTTGAATCGGTTAAAAATGTTCTTATCGAAGGAACTAAAACGCTTGTGGGCACTGTCGCAGGAGGAGCTGTAGGTGGTGTTGCAGGTAGTGCGGTGGGAAGTGGATCCGGTCGAACCCTTGCTACAGTGGTCGGAGCCCTGGTCGGAGCTGCAGCAGGGGCAGCAGCCGAAGAGGGCATAACAAAAAAAGAGGCATTTGAAATTGTTGTAAGAAAAGACAACGGGCAGACCATTGTGGTTGTACAGGAAGCTGATGTGATCATAAGACCGGGCGACAGGGTCAGAATTATTACTGGAGCAGATGGTACCACCAGAGTATCAAAGTAACCATTGCTCTTTATATTTTCGTGATTATCTTTGCACCCTTGAGAATAAATTATTCCGGGATTCCGCATTTTTTCGAGAGCATACTCAATCAATAGGGAAATATTTTCAGTCTGTTATATCCTCTCTTTTTGTAAAAGGTGATAATATTCCCCTTTTAACTGGACAAGCTGTTCATGTGATCCTTTTTCTTTGACTGCACCCTTTCTTAAAAGAAGAATGGTGTCACAATATTTAACCGTGGAGAGCCTGTGGGCAATGATGATGGCAAGTCTTCCCTTCATGAGTTTTCTCATGGCATCATGAACCTTTTGTTCAGACTGCGAATCCATATAAGATGTGGCCTCATCAAAAATAATCAGGTCCGGGTTAAAGGCAAAGGCTCTTGCAATGCAGACAAGCTGTTTCTCTCCACTGGAGAGGGGGCGGCCCCCTTCCTGTATGATGGTGTCAAGACCTGAAAACTTATCAAACAGAAAAGAACAGTTTGCATCATAGAGTGCTTTTTCAAGAAAGCGGGTTTCTATGTCTGATTTCAAGGGCTGGATATTATCTCTTATCGTGCCTGAGATGAGAAAAGGATCCTGCATGACAAGGGCCATTCTGTCTCTTATGTTGTTGATATGAATGGCGCTGTGGTCCAGGCCGTTAATCAGAATCCTGCCGCTGTCCGGGTGATAAAACCGCGTGACAAGATTAATGATTGAACTTTTTCCAGAGCCGGTTTCCCCGACAATTCCAATGGATTCACCTCTATTGAGCTTAAATGAAATACGGCGCAATACTTTTTCACCTTTTTTGTATGAAAAATCTGTATTATTGAATTCAAGGCTTTGGATCTGATCGATACGGTTCTCATTTCTGCGGGCTGGCAAATCTGTTTTTTTGTGGTTGAGTATGGTTACAATGCGCTCTGCCGATGCAATCGCACTCTGTAGGAAATTAAATTTTTCTGACAAATCTCTCAAGGGGCGGAAAAAAAGTTTTATATAGGTGAAAAATGCAATAAACTCGCCAATGGTCATGGATTTTTCAATGATTTCAAAGCTTCCTGCCCATATGATCATGGCAGTGCTTACCATACCCAGGAAACCGATAAAGGGCATAAATATGGAGAAAATTTTAATCTGAAAAAGTGCGGCTGTAAAGTGTTCAGAGTTAAGATTTTTAAATCGGCGCATGAATGTATTCTGGCTGGATGTTGTCTGTATTATCTTAATACCTGTAATGGCTTCGGAAAAGCTGTGGTTTATTTCTGCAATCTTCTGCCGGATGGTTCTGAATGTTTTTCTCAGAATTTTTGAAAAGAGCATTATACTGGTTATGATCACCGGGACCAGCAAGGAGAGATAGAACGTAAGTCGGGTATTAATGTTAAAGAGAATGACAAGAATGCCTGCCATGAGCATAAGGTCTTTAAAGATAAATATAAGTACGGATGTAAACATCTCATTCATGTTTTCAATATCATTGGTTACCCTTGATACCAGACGACCGCTGGAGTTTTTATCATAAAAGGCTGCCGGCAGGCGCGTCATATGGGAAAAGAGCCGGCACCTTAAATTCAGAATAATTTTCTGGCCGGTATACTCCATGAAAAAGCTCTGGATAAAATCAATTATAAATGCAGCAGTGATGATTGTCAGAAAAATAAGGCAGAATATTTTAAATGAGTCTGTGTGAAATCCTAAAATAGTGATGCCTTCTGTTTCATTAACAGGAAGAATAAAGTGATCAAAGGCTTTTTGAATAAAAATGGGTATGACAAGCTCAAGTGCCGTAACAATGAACACCAGGAAGGTGGTAAGGAGAAGCATCCATAAAAAAGGTCTGAGAAAAGGCCATATGGTTCTGGCAAGTTCAAGATCAGCAGGTGAGATCTCTTTTTTATCCAGATCATAATCAATCATGGGGTCCCCTTTCTGACTGCTGGACATCACACGATTTTTTATAAAAATTATTTTTTTGAATCAGCTCTTCATGGGTACCTGCGGCTTCAACCCTACCTCTGTTTAAAATATAGATCCTGTCGCAGGGATTCAGTGCAGAAATTCTGTGGGAGATAATTATTAAACAGGCATCACTGTTCATTTGATGCATTCTGAAAATGACTCTGGATGCTGTATCACTGTCCATCTGACTTATCGGGTCATCAAGAATAACAATGGGTTTGTCAGCCATAAGAGTTCTTGCAAGGGCAATTCTCTGTTTCTGGCCGCCTGACAGAGTCATCCCTCGTTCTCCAACAAGAGTATCAATGCCTTTTGGCATTTTTTTAAGGGTGGTTTCAAGGCAGCATGCATGGATAACCTGTTCAATGCGTTTTTTTTCATGCTGCCGGCCCATGAGAATATTCTCTTTAATGGTACCTGAGAAGAGAAAGGCTTCCTGGGTCATCAGGGATATATTTTCCCTTAAAAACTCAAGATCAATATTTTTAATATCTGTTTCATCAATATAGATACGACCCTTTGTCGGGTTGTAAAGCCTTGGAATTAACTGAACAAGGGTTGTTTTACCGCCGCCTGGCGGGCCTGTGATTCCAATACGGCTGCCTTTCTGAATTTTCATATCTATATTTTTAATCACACGTTTACTTTGTTCATAAGCAAAGCTGACATTATGAATATTTATGTTTCCTGCTATTTTTGAAAGTTTTGCAGGGTTCTCAGGAGAGTATACATCTGGTTCTGCATTAATAAGCAGGTTGATCCTTTTAAGGGAGGCCATTCCTCTTTGAAACATATTGGTGATCCATCCAATGGCAATAGCAGGCCATGCCAGAATCCCAAGGTATTGAAGAAAAGCGGCAAGTTCGCCAGGGGTGATAGATTTTTGAATGACAAGGAACCCACCATAAAATATGATTATCAGTGTGGAGAGATTAAAAAACAGGCCCAGCAAAGGTTTAAGCAGGGCTGCAATAAAGGCTCGTTTCAGATTTTTATTAAAATAATCAGTTGCGGCCAGGTTGACTTTTTTCCCGGTTAAGGTTTCAAAATTAAACACTTTTATAATTCGGATACCCAAAAAACTCTCCCTTACAAGCTCTGTCAGAAAGGAGAATGACTGCTGGGCAGTTGTATGGAATGTGTGCATTTTTTCCCCCATGATTTTTGTGACTATGATCAGCAGGGGCATTGGAATCATGGCAAGAAGCGTGAGTTTTGTGTCAGTTATGAACATGATGGCAAGGGTTGCACCGCCAAGCAGAATGATATCAACAAACACGATCAGTCCAAACCCGAAAGCCATCCTGATATGGTTAATATCGCTGACTGCATGTGCCATGATATCACCTGTTTTAACTTTATCAAGATATGCCATGTCAAGGCTTAAGACACGCCTGAAAAGGTCTTCTCTGATATTTTTTTCAACATCTCTTGCACTTCCCATGAGAAGGTTGCGCCATCCATATCTCAAGACGGCCATGGCAAGACCGAGAATAAGGATGAAAAGACATTGGACAAGAAGTGTTGTTCTGTCAAAAGATGATGTGGCCAGGCGGTCAATTATGTTTTTTATTATCTGGGGAACAACTATCTGGGCAGCATCCACAAGGATCATGCATAAAATACCCAGAAGTATTTTATTAATATTTTTTTTAAAATATGGATAGATCAGTTTCAAAATTGACGACTCATGAATCGTATCGGTACCGCTATTTTAAACCCTGAATTTCAAGTGCTCTGATGTGGTTGTTTTTCGCAATACCTTTGATCTTTGCTGCATTCATATTTGCAACTACAAGCACCTCTTTTGGCTCAAGTGCAGAGTCACTGGAGTTAACTGTTTTCAATAAAATTACTGATAATTTTCAGACCATTGAGTGTCAGTGACGGCTCTGTTTTTTGAATGGTTTTGGATGCTCCGGCAATTAAGGGGGCAAGACCGCCTGTTGCAATAACCTTTGGTTCAGTACCCATCTCTTTTGTTATTCTTTCAACCATGCCGTCAACCATTGCTGCATTTCCATGTATAATTCCTGATTTTATACTTTTAATGGTATCTTTTCCAATTATTTTACCCGGTACTTTGAAGATTTCTACCCTGGGAAGTTTGGAAGCCCTTTGAAAAAGAGCATCAGCAGAAATCATGACACCCGGTGCGATGGCACCGCCAAGGTATTCACCCTTTTTTGAAATGATATCAAAGGTGGTTGCGGTACCAAAATCAATAATGATCATGGCCGCTTTGTATTTATTGTAGGCTGCAATGGCATTGACAATCCGGTCAGCTCCCACTTCATTGGGATTATCATAGAGAATGGGCATCATTTTCTTGACAGAGTCAGCGCTTATAAAGAGAGGAGTCATATGAAGATATTTTTCACAAAACCTGTTTAAAATAGGTGCTGCTGAAGGGACAACCGAGGAGATAATCGTTTTTTTTATTTTCCCGCGCTCAAGGCTCTTGTCTGCAAAGAGTGAGTTGGCAAGGATATTGAATTCATCGGCTGTTGTATCCCTGATGGTTCGAATCCGCCAGTCATGTTTCAGTGTTTTGCCATCATAAACACCTATTATTGTATTTGTATTTCCTACATCAATCACAAGAAGCATCGTGTTTTCTCCTCTACTCTATTTTTACGGTAAATACCTGTGGAACAGCATCTGTCATTATCAAACCGATGGGCATGTTGATATATGCATGGCGGGCATACACCCCGGGTTTTAAGTCTTTCGTGTCAATAAACGAGTAAATCTGCCCCATAATCTCTTTATTATTCAATGTTTCAAAAGAGCCTTCAACATGGATTGTTATTTCAGGGGGTTTAATATTTGCATTATAAGAACAATTCAATATCTGGATGGGAATATTTTCCACTGTTTTTGTTACAAGCTGCTCTATAATCGGGACAGTTACAAGGATAATATGCTCTGATGCGGACGTAACCGTTGTATTGTCAAGATTCAGTGGCACCTTTTTTTTAAAAGCGTCCCTGGCATTTGTCAGATCAACAGGCATTGTCTCTAAATTTTTTATTGAATTTATCACACTCCTGGCACCGGATAAATTAACAAGCGACGGTTCAACTGCAGCTTCCAGAGCGATGTACCCTTTGGCTGGTTTTCCTTTATAGGGTGTGGTTACTTTAAAGGTTTTTGTCATCTTGTTTTCAAGCTGAACCCTTAAAAAAGAGGGTTGAATGGTTAATATTCTCACACCACTATCTAGCGGGATCCGGTTTTGCTCGACAGGGATTAAATATTCTCCAGATTCAATTGAATGCAAAGCGCCTGCCGGGTCCCATACAAGGTCAGTATATAAATCAACAGAGTAGCCAAGGTCCTGCCTGTTTATGGATTCCATCAATTCTGGATTCACTTCAATTTTTATCTCTATCTTATCGGTATTGAAACCGGTTAAAATCATGTTATCGGGTATATTTGAAAAATTGACCGGGAGAAGCAGGTTCGTTTCAACAGGTTCCACTTCACATCCTGAAAGACAGAAGAGAGAAGAAAAAATTAAAAAGAATTTAAGCTTACGCATTCCTGATTGAATCTATTATATGGGCAAAGGATTTAACCCTGGCAACATCGTGGACCCGGACAATATGAGCACCATTCAGTATAGAGGCTGCAACAGCTGCCAGGGTACCGTATTCAGTCTCTATGCTGTCCGGCCCAACCGGGAAGTTGTTTTTTTTTGTAAGAATACTCTGAATAAATGATTTCCTTGAGGGTCCCATGAGAAGAGGAAAACCAAGTGGTGTCATTTTTTCAAGATATTTAATAATGACCAGATTGTGTTCAATGGTTTTGCCAAAACCAATACCCGGGTCGAGTATGATATGGTTTTTTTGTATCCCTTTTTTAACGGCAAATAGCGCACGTGACTGGAGATAGTTTGTGATCTCCAGCATTAAGTCATCATAATCAGGGTCAAGCTGCATTGTTTCAGGTGTTCCCTTCATATGCATGAGAATGACAGGGACACCTCTCTGGGCAGCAAGATCAGCCATGGCAGGATCTTTTTCAAAAGCAGAAATGTCATTGATAATGGAAGCGCCTGCATTCAGCGCCTCTTTTGCAACGTTTGATTTAACAGTGTCAATGGAAACAGGGACGTTGATCTGTTTTGACAGGCTTTCAATAACAGGAATAACCCTGTCAAGCTCTTCCTGTTCTGGGACCGGTGTTGCAAATGGCCTTGAAGATTCCCCGCCGATATCAACGATGTGGGCACCATTTTCAACAAGCGTGATCCCCTGTCTGATCGCGCTATCAACGGTGTTGAATCTGCCGCCGTCTGAAAAGGAATCAGGAGTTGTATTCAGAATCCCCATAATAGCGGTTTCACTTCCGAGTTCCAGACAAAACCGGTCGAATCTGAGTGTAAATGTCTGCATTATATGCTCCGCTTAAACACTCTTAAGTTCCTCCACCTTCTTTACCATTAGAAGGTTCACTGCTTTTTTCTTCAGCGTCATCAACGATTTCGTTATTCCCCCTGCTGTCCTCGTCTGATTCCGTCTGATTTTCAGATTTAAAATATTCAGCTTTTTTTCCGTAAAAATCAAAATCAGGTTTTAGAGAGGCAATGAGATCATCCAGTTCCGGTCCAAGAACAGTCTCTTTTTCAATTAAAAGATCAGATAGTGCATGAAGGACATTAATATTATCTTCAAGGATTTTTTAGCTGTTTTATATGCCCTGTCAATGGTGTTGGCAACTTCAGCATCAATCTGTTTTGCTGTCTCTTCAGAATAGGTTTTGGCCTGGGTCATTTCACGACCGATGAAAATATTTTCGTCGTGTTCTTCATAGGAGAGAGGCGCTAATTTTTCGCTCATGCCAAATGTCCTGATCATGCTGTTGGCAAGCCGGGTGGCCTGTTTGATGTCATTGGCAGCTCCTGTGCTGATGCGTTTGAAAATGACCTCTTCGGCAACACGGCCTCCAAAGGCAATGGCCAGTTCATTTTCAAGCTGATCTTTATATTTAAAATCCCCCTCTTCCGGAAGGAACCATGTGACACCGGCGGCCCTGCCTCTGGGAATAATGGTGATTTTATTGACTGCATCAGTGTTTGGCAGGAATCTTGCCACAAGCGCATGTCCTCCTTCATGATAGGCTGTTGTCCTTTTTTCTTCCTCTTTGATCACCTTGGATTTTCTTTCAAGGCCCATATAGACTTTGTCTTTTGAATCTTCAAAGTCTTTCATGGTCAGTTTTTCATGATTTCGTTTGGCAGCAAGAAGAGCGGCTTCATTTACAAGATTTTCAAGATCTGCTCCTGAAAATCCAGGAGTCCCTTTAGCAAGAATAACAGGATCAACATCACTATCCAGCGGGGTTTTTTTCATATGCACAGTTAAAATACCCTCACGGCCTTTAATATCCGGCATATCCACCATAACCTGGCGGTCAAAACGACCCGGTCGAAGCAGCGCAGGATCCAATACATCGGCCCGGTTGGTTGCCGCCATGAGTATGACGCCTTCATTGGATTCAAATCCATCCATTTCAACAAGAAGCTGATTCAGGGTCTGTTCCCTCTCATCATGGCCTCCACCAAGGCCTGCACCCCTCTGCCGCCCGACTGCATCAATTTCATCTATAAATATAATACAGGGAGCATTCTTTTTTCCCTGGGCAAAGAGATCTCTAACCCTTGAAGCGCCCACACCAACAAACATCTCAACAAAATCAGATCCACTGATGGTAAAAAACGGGACACCGGCTTCTCCGGCAACAGCCCTTGAAAGAAGTGTCTTGCCGGTGCCGGGATTTCCAACCAGCAGTACGCCTTTAGGAATCCGCCCGCCAAGACGGGTATATTTTTTAGGGGTTTTCAGGAAATCCACAACTTCAGTTAACTCCTCTTTGGCTTCATCAATCCCCTCTACATTGGCAAAGGTGACTTTTTCCCCTTTTTCATCCAGCAGTCTTGCACGGCTTTTTCCAAAGGATAAGGCTTTGCCGCCGCCGGCTCCCCCCTGCATCTGCCGCATGAAAAAAATCCATATACCAATCAGTACAATCATGGGCAGCCACGATACAATGATAGACATGAACCAGGAATTTTCAGTCGGCGGTTTTGCTTTTATTGTGACCCCGTTGCTGCGTAGAAAACTTATAAGTTCACTATCTTCAGGGGCAAAACATTTATATCTGGCACTATTTAAATCGGTTACATATAGATCCTGTCCCTGGATGACAACGTTTTGAATACGCCCATCTTCAACCATGGCAAGGAATTGGGAATATCCTATATCTACCTGCCCTGTCTGCTGCTGCTGATTAAAGATATTGTAAAGCATCACCATTATCAGGACAATCACCAGCCACAAAGAAATATTTTTATAAAAATGATTCAAATTATTTCCTCTCTTTTTGTAAATAAAATTAGTGGGATACCGTATCTGAGCCGTAGCAGTATATTACCGTATCCAACTGTTCTCAGCCTCATAGCATAATTTAACACCCTTTTATATATAAACATCAAATATGAATATACAAGCAAAACGTAAGAGAGGTCAAAAAAAATATTATAATTTTATCTCCTGTTTATTCTCTTTTTTTTACCAATTTCCCGTAAAGGTTTCCTCTCTCTTTTAATGATAACAGTATCATTATCTTTGTAAACTCTAATGCGGTCGGGTAAATCAAGACTGGATCCTTTAATAGAGTTAAATATAAAATGAACAATATCATTAATGTGACCCAGGGTCATCCGTTTTAGATTTTTTTTTATTTTTTTTATGGCTTCTCTTAGTACGCGGTTTAAAACAGCCGGATGAAGATCAGATATTTTTTTTTTTGAAAATGAAACAGATGAGGCATCAGTTTTACACAGACAAAATTTAAAAGCCTTTTGGGTTTCATTATCAAAATAGTCTTCTTCAATTTTTAATATGTGACTCAACCTGTCCAGGGCATCAATAATTTCAGGGTTGAATTCAGATTGGAGGTAGGGCAGTAGTTTGCACCTGACCTGGTTCCTTAAATGGATCATGTCACTGTTCGACGAATCAGACATGTATTCCTGTTTTTGGGGTTTTAAAAAGGCGAGCACCTCTTTTTTTGACACTCTGATGATGGGTCTGATATAGATGTTTTCTCTTACGGGTGGAATCCCTGAAAGTCCTTTTGGCCCGGTTCCCCGTAAAAGATTAATTAATACAACTTCAGCATTGTCATCCTTGTTGTGACCGGTGGCAACTTTTGTATACCCATGCTTTTCTGTCAGGTATTGGAAAAATTGATAACGAACCTCCCGACCGGCTTCTTCAATGGAGAGTCCATGCTTTTCAGCGTGGGTTTTTACATCAATCTGTCTGCAAAAAAAGGGCAGGGTCAGCGTCCTGGCAAATTTTTCAACAAAGAATTCATCTCTTAATGACTCTTCACCTCTCAACATGTGGTTAAGGTGTGCAATCCCTATCTTGATTTTAAATTTATCTTTTAAAGCCAGCAGGGAAAGCACCAGAGAAACAGAGTCAGATCCGCCTGAAACTGCAGCAAGGACTCTATCCTCTTTTTCAACCATGGAAAAATCTTCCATGGTAGTGGCCACCGTATTTAAGAAAGAAGTATCCTGGGATCTGTTTGAAATTCTGGAATGATAAGTTTTATTTACTTTCATTTTTTTTAACAGCTTGAACAAATTAGTTTCTGCCCTTCAGGGGATCATGTTTTCGTTCAGACACTATTCAGCAGTAAGGTTTTCAGGTATAAAAACAATTCAGCATCATCCGCCATCACCACAGGAAGCATTCTCTTCTCCTTTTATCCAGACCTGGATAATATAGGAAGCTCAGCCCACTCCAGGGCTGACAGATATGGCTTCAGAAGGGCAGTTGTTGACACAGGCACCACACTCCATACAGGCATTAAAATCAATAATATCCGCCTTTTTATCCCGCATTTCAAATACCGCCTGGGGACAGACTTCCGTGCAGAGGCTGCAGCCAATACATTTCTGTTTATCAAGCACCAGGGTGGATACATCTTTGAGATGTCTAAGTTTTAAATCCTCCATGTATCAATCCTT
>CAYZCC010000035.1:0-14205 GCA_964476805.1 uncultured Desulfobacula sp. | reverse complement strand
CAACAGATTAAAATTTGAATTACTGTAGAATATTAAATATTATATAACACGTTAAATCTTTGCTTGCAAGGCAGTAAATAACACTTTTTTGCTTGACACAATTTTTTAATATTGATATATGTGCTTTTGTTTTTCGGGCGATTAACTCAGTTGGGAGAGTGCAACCCTTACAAGGTTGAAGTCGCAGGTTCAAGCCCTGCATCGCCCACCATGAAAATAGAGGTTTCGAGGGGGGTGTAGTTCAGTTTGGTTAGAACGCTTGCCTGTCACGCAAGAGGTCGCGAGTTCGAGTCTCGTCACTCCCGCCACTGAAATAGAGGATTTCCATGGTTGAAATAGAGGGTTTCCATGGTTCAGATGGAAATCTTCTTTAGGTTTTGGCATATAAGAAGCGGTATAACCCTGCCACAGCATTAAAAAACGTGACAGAGCCTCTTAATTATTCCAGAGTTTTTCTATTTTGAAAGCGCCTTGCAGATTGCGCTGCCCATCTCTTTAGTGTTTACACTTCTGCTCTTTTTATCTGCAAGGTCAAGTGTAAAAATTTTGTTTTCAAGAACAGTTGAAATCGCTTTCTCAATGGCTCCGGCTGCCTCATTCAAGCCAAATGTATATTTCAGCAGCATGGCAGCAGATAAGATCTGTGCAATTGGATTGGCAATGCCTTTTCCTGCAATATCAGGAGCTGATCCTCCTGCAGGTTCGTAGAGTCCGAATTTTTTTTCATTCAGGCTTGCAGAGGCAAGAAGTCCTATGGATCCTGTAATCATTGCACACTCATCTGAGATAATATCTCCAAACATATTCGGGCATAAAAGCACATCAAACTGGTGGGGATCTTTAACAAGCTGCATGGTGCAGTTATCCACATAGATATGGTTTAAAGTGATATCGGGAAACTCTTCTGCTGTTTTTGTAACGACCTCACGCCAGAGAACCATGGAAGTTAAAGCATTGGCCTTGTCCACAGACGTCACCATTTTATTGCGTTTTCTGGCAGCTTCAAAAGCTAATCTTGCAATTCTCTGGATTTCAAACCGGGAGTATGTCATTGTATCATAGGCTTTTTCATCAGGGCCGGTACCACTTCTGCCCTTTGGTTCTCCAAAATAGATGCCGCCGGTGAGTTCCCTGATGCAGAGAATATCAAATCCCTGTTTAACAATTTCATTCTTTAAAGGAGATGCGGAAACAAGGGAGAGAAAAACCTTTGCAGGTCGAAGATTACAATATAAACCAAAATGTTTTCTTAATGGTAACAGTGCGCCTCGTTCCGGCTGTTTTTCAGGCGGCAGATTATCCCACTTTGGCCCTCCCACAGAACCAAACAGGATGGCATCACTCTGTTCACAAAGCGAAATGGTGGCATCCGGCAAAGCTTTGCCATGGGTGTCAATGGCAGCGCCACCCACATCAGCATACTCATATTCAAGGGTGAATTTAAAAAGAGTTGAAACTTTCTCAAGGACTTTAACAGCCTGTTCCATCACCTCGGGTCCTATTCCATCTCCTGGAAGTACAGCAATTTTTTTCATATCTGTTGATCTCCTGACTATAAAATTTATATACCGTTAAACTTTTACAACTTTTTTTGCTGAAAGGCCTTTTTCGTTTTCTTCTACTTCAAACTTGACACGTTCTCCCTTTGATTGTTCCTTCGCTCAAAATCTTCTCCTTGAGCAGCAACAAAGCAGATGGGCGATTTGTCGTTTAAACATATTTCCTGTTTCCATATTCTGCATAGGCCATTGCAGTCAGCCGGTATACAAGATGTGCCATTTTTGAAAACGGTAAAAAGGCAAACAGTTCAAAGATTGCAATCAGATGCAGATAGTAAAAGAAATATGAAATACCTGCGAAATGGGCAAGCCGTGCCATTTCAGTGAGCATGCCGGTAAGTCCGAGAGAAAAGACAACAACAAGGATAAACCAGTCTCTATAGGAGGTCATCTGTTCATCTTTTTTGTCCAGTCTGTTTTTAATCATCAAAGCACCGCCGATGGTCAGGGCAACACCTGCAATATTGGCAAGCCATTTTATTGGGTTAAGCTGTGAATACGGCCCTGGCACTCCACCAAGATAGAGCATCATACCACATACAGCAGTTACAATGAAAAGACCGATAAAAGCGTAAAGAACCATCATATGAGGAGTGGTTCTATCTTTATTGCTTTCGCACTCATTGAACTTATCATGTTTTAAAATTTTAGGGATCACCCTTAAAAGAGCTTGAAAAAATGCTTTATAATCAAGAGTTGTCTTATCAGTTTTGCCTTCAAGAACCGCATTTTCATGGATATTATTCAAAAAGTTTTTAAGGTTTAGAAAAAAGATAATAACCACTGCTGTTGCAATGGGTACAAAGGTTATGTCCACAAACCATGTCGAGAAAAAATCTGCCTGGGAAATAACATGCTCTGACCCTTCATGGGAATGCGACCAGTGAAAACGACCGCCAAGCATATCTCCAAAAATTGCATGGAAGATTTTTTCCATGGTCTCTTTGCCATTCATGGTAATAAATGCAAGGATTGCAAACCATATGGCCGGTATTCCAAGCAGTATCGGCAGCTTTTTCGGGTCATTAACAGCTTTTGCAAGCGCTTTGGGCTGTGCATATTCTGTAATGGCTGCCGATCTGACTGCAGATAAAACATCGCCGGGAGCCGCACCCCTCGGGCAGAGATCCGTGCAGTCGCCACATTGATGACAAAGCCATATATCACCGCTGTTTATCAGCCTGTCCTTTAAACCCCAGGAAGCTGCAATCATCTCTTTTCTCGGGAAAGGGCTGTCCTCCGGTGCAATGGGGCATGCAACCGAGCAGGTTGCACATTGATAGCATTTTTTTAAAGTTTCTCCACCAAGACCTTTTACCTGTGCTATGAAGCCAAGATCTGGTTGAGCAAGATATTTCTCAGTCATATTTTGATACCTCCTCACTAGAAACTAAAGATTAGAAACTAGAAACAAGAATAATTAAAAATTAGAATCCTTTAAATGGGTTTGGACCCAGGGCTTCAACATCGTCAACAAATTTGTTGATGATTTGAGGCAGCTTGTCATATTCATCAATGGCAATCTCTTCAAAAGCGACACGCTCCTCTTCAAGTGCAAGACTTGAAAGGGCATCACCGATTTTTTGAACACGTACTTCTGCAAGTTCCGAGCCTTTAATAAAATGACACTGATAATCATCACCATGTTTACAGCCAATTAGAATCACGCCGTCCATACCTTGTGCCAGAGCATCTTTAATCCAGATCGTATTCACTGAACCCAGGCATCTTACCGGTATAAATCTGACATTGGGTGAGAAATCAATTTTGTTCATACCCGCCATGTCAAGGGCAGGCAGCGCATCATTTTCACAGATTAATGCCAGAAATCTGAAAGGGGGGTCATCATAGTCATCTTCTGAAGGCACACCAACAGCCTTAACCTGGGAACCAATCGAATCTATGCTGTAATCTGAAAAAGAGATAATTCTTTCCGGGCACGCGCCGAGGCAGGTACCGCATCGTCTGCACCTTGTGGGATTTGCCTTGGGAGTTCCTTTCTCATCATCATCAAGGGCGCCAAAGGGACATTCAACTGTACAGCGTTTACACTGTGTACATCTCTGGAAGAAGAAATCAGGGAAAGTCATATCCCCGGATCTTGGATGAACAGCCATGCCGCGATTTGCACTCTCAATGCACTGGATGGCTTTCATGGCAGCGCCGGCTGCATCTTCCACAGATTCTTCAATGGTCATGGCACGTCTTATGGCACCGGCAGCATAAATACCGGTTCTCTGAGTTTCATACGGAAAACAGATATAGTTGGAGTCTGCATACTGACCAAAAATATCATTATCTATAAATCCTGGTCCCTGCCGGTATGCAAGATTTATAATGGGATCATCTTTTGTTCTGGGTATCATTCCGGCTGCCACAACAACCATATCCGCCTTCAGTACAAGATGATCACCCAAAAGTGTATGGGTTGCAGTTACAGCAAGGCCATTCCCCTGCTCAGCCACTTCAGTAACAGCACCTTTGGTCATAAAAATCCCATCTTCCTGCTGCATACTTTTATAAAAATACTCCTGCAGGCCCGGAGTTCTCATATGCTGGTAGATTATATATGCTTTACCATCTGAATAGTCTTCTCTAATATATTTTGCCTGTTTTAAAGCCACCTGGCTGGTTACAGATCCAGTGAATTCAAAGTCTGCATCATCTTCATCTTTTCCTGGTGATTGAATAAACACAACATTTTTGGCTTCTTTGCCGTCAGAGGGTCTGACAATTTTACCTTTGGATGCAATTTTTTCAAACTCATCATTTGTAATCACATTGTCAAGATCAATACCAAGATGTGCATACGCTTCTCCTTCAAGAGTTGCAGGTCGCCATCCTGCTGCAAGAATCACTGCACCGTAGAGTTCTCCGAAAGGGTCAAGCGTAAGGATATCTTCCCTGCCTTCATTGTATTCAAGGTATTTTGCGTGGGCATCTTCTACTGTAAGCTCTTTGCCGTTTTCATCCAGAAGCATCTCTTCGGGCAGAGGGAAAGGAACATCAAAGGCAATTTTTTCACCCGGTTTCTTAAATGTCACTAGAAATTCTCCAGGCTGCCCTGCAATACGTGCCACTTCTGTAGCAGTTCGGACATCAATATTGGGAAAACCTTCCACCTGAGCAATGAGATCGTTCATAACCGGGGGCCGTAAACTCTCAAAAGGTTCACAGACAGGCATCTGGCTTCTCAGATTACCTGCATATCCACCCAGTCTGTCTTCTTTTTCAACAATGGTGACATCATATCCTGCTTTTGCAGCATCAAGTGCGGATGACATGCCTGTGACGCCACCACCGAGAACCAGAATTTTTTTAGAAAAAGATTCTGTTTTATAGGGGTCAGGCAGTTTAACTTTTTCGACTCTGATCATACCCATTTTAATATAATCTTCAGCTTTCATCTGAATGGGGTCAAAATGCTCTTCATCATCTTTCTGATCCTCTTCAAGTTTTGGATATGTCTCCCTTGAGTGCGGCCATACCACACCCTCTCTCAAGTTGGTTCTCTCAATAATGCAGCCGTCAAAATCAAAGACATCAAAGTTGACACGTCTTGAGCAGGCGCCAATGACCATTGCATTGACTTTTCCATCATCAATATCTTTTTGAATTAGAGCGACACCGTCTTTTGAGCACAAAAATGGATGTGTCGTACAATTTACCCCCTCTTCATCGGGAACAGCAATGAGATCATCCATATCGAGGGTATCACCGATTCCACATCCTGTGCAGATATATACTCCATATTTTTTATCCATGGTTATCCTCTCCTTACAAGGGTCTGAATGGCTTTAAGGGCCATACCCGTGGCATTCTGATTCGAAGTTACAACATCAGCAGGTTTATTGGCACATCCTGCTGCAAACATCCCGCCTTTTGTAAAATCATTGATGATAAATCCCTCATCATTGTAATTGAGATCAACATCGGGTTTGTCAATGGCTGTATTGGGCTGCATTCCAGTGGCCAGTACCAGCATATCAACAGTCTGTCTGATTTTTTTACCTGTAATGGTATCTTCAGCAACAAGATTAATATGATCTGATCCCTGTTCTTCTGAAACTTCAGCCACCTTACCTTTTATAAAGAAGATATTTTTATCCTCTTTTAGTTTGGCATAAAAATTTTCATATTTAAGCCCGGGTGTTCTAATGTCAATATAGTAGATATAGATTTTTGCATCAGGATATTGTGCTCTTAAATAGGTTGCCTGTTTTAAAGAGGCCATGCAGCAGATGTAGGAGCAGTAGGAAAGATGGTTTTCATCTCTTGAACCTGCACATTGGGCAAATGCAATTGTTTCAGGCGCCTTGTCATCAGAGGGTCTTAAAATTTTACCCTCTGTCGGACCATTGGCGGAAGCCATTCTTTCGAGCATCATGTTGGTTACAATATTCTGGAATCTGCCAAATCCAAGGGTATCTATTTTTGTTGCATCATAGGGAGTCCAGCCTGTATTCCAGACGATGGAACCTACTTTTAAATCAATGGTTTTCTCTTCCATATCAAAATCAATTGCGTCATATTTACAGGCTTGTTTGACTTTGTCACGATCGTCGGTAGTCATGGCTGGATCCATTACATATCTTGCCGGGAATGCCATGTTATGGGGAAGATAAGCTGCTTTTCTGCGGTCCATGCCAAAATTAAACTCATTGGAAATTTCAGTATCGCATACTTCTGCGCAGTCACCGCATGCAGTACAGTTTTCATTAACATATCTTGGGGCAGTTTTTACGGTAACCGTATAATCACCTGCTGAACCTTCAATTGACTGCACTTCAGACATTGTAAAAACTTTGATGTTTTTATTATCTTTAAGTCTCCTGTAATTGATTTCAAGTCCGCATGTAGGCGGGCAAAGTTTGGGGAAGTAGTGTTTCAGCTGGGAAACTCTTCCACCAAGGGATGCTTCCTTCTCCACAAGAAAGACCTCATACCCCACTTCAGCTGCCTCCAGGGCAGTCGTCAGGCCGCTGATTCCGCCGCCTACCACCATCAGGCTTCCACTGACCGGAGCTAAATTCTTATCAGTTGTCATGCTTTCCCTCCGCATTTAAGTTATTTTTGGAATTAGGAACTCAAGGTTTTAAAAAACCCCCAGGCACTATAAACCAGCACCTGAGGGTTAATATCTTACAAACTTACTTTAAGATCAATTCTCAAAATCAATCAGAAATAATCCTAACATAAGGTACTTTTTTCAAACACCACTCATTGGTCTCTTTATTAAAAGTTGAGTTTGTAAAACAGAACCACTCATCATCATTCTGGCCCATGAAATCACTTCTATAGTAAAATCCTGGGTATCTTGATTCTTTACGGAACTGGATGTGACGGGTATGCGCCTCAACTGTATAGAGACGATGGGTAATTTCCCACGCTCTCATGAGCTCATGCAGGTCGCCGGCAGCAATGTGATCAAGGTCTTCACGGAACATTTCAAACAGATCCATGAGGATTTCAAGGGATTTTCCGGAAGTCATGTAGTATGTCGCTATTCCACCGCCGTACTCATTGGTCATCTTCATGAGACGAAGTGCCATACCCGCGGGTTTGCAGTAGTTGGGGTTAATCGTCTCATCAGTTGAATAGTCACAGTGGTCAAGATAGTTTCTTACCGGTTTGTAAACAAGGTCAACCAGCTCTTCGTCTGTCTCTTTGAAACTGACTGCATCTGGATTGTCTCTGACATATTTGACCATCTGTTTTGCACAGATACGACCTTCAGCATGGGAGCCGGAGGAGAATTTATGACCGGAGCAGCCAACGCCGTCGCCAGCAGTAAAAAGACCTTTAACAGTCGTCATTCTGTTGTAGCCCCATTTATATTCAGCAGGAACCCACTCTTCTTCAGGACCTGAACACCAGATGCCGCAGCAGCCGGAGTGTGAACCAAGAAGGTATGGTTCAGTCGGCATGACTTCTGAATCTTTTTTCTCAGGCTCCGTATTTGTTGCGCACCAGAGGCCTGCCTGACCTACTGACATATCAAGGAAATCTTCCCACGCTTCTGACTCCAGATGTTTCATCTCTTTTTTGCTCATGGTTTCAGAAAGTTTGGCAAGGGCATCAGAAGTTTTCATGATGATGGGGCCGCGGCCCTCTTTGTACTCTTTCATCATGAGATGATTTCTCAGGCATGTAGGCGTTACAGCAGCGGTGCCATAGGGGGCATATTTCTCAAGTTCCGCTTTGGTTTCGTCAGAAGCCGCATAGTTTTCACCAAGGCCGTTTACAGTCTGTGCTTTGAAAAGAAGGAACCACGCACCCACAGGTCCGTAACCATCTTTAAAACGGGCCGGGGTGAAACGGTTTTCCATCATGGAAAGCTCTGCGCCTGCCCTGGCAGCCATTGTATAGGTGGAGCCTGCATTCCACACCGGATACCATGCACGACCTTTACCTTCACCGATTGAACGCGGCTGATAAACATTAACTGCGCCACCGCAGGCAATCAGTATTGTTTTTGCCTTGATGATATAAACTTTGTTTTCACGTAGGGAAAAACCAACAGCGCCGGCTATTTTCCCAGGATCATTTTCATCGTTGAGAAGTTCAACAATAAAGCATCTTTCAATGATGTTGTCTTCGCCAAGAGCAAGTTTTCCTGCTTCAGCAACAATTCTCTTGTAAGATTCACCATTGATCATGATCTGCCATTTACCAGTTCTTACTGGAGAGGCGCCGTCTTTAAGTGTCCCAAGTTTTTGACCTTTTTTACCGTCAAGATTTTTGTTGTCATCGGTTTTTTTCCAGACAGGAAGTCCCCACTCTTCAAAAAGATGAACAGAATCATCAACATGACGTCCCAGGTCAAAGATCAAGTCTTCACGTACAATACCCATCAGGTCGTTTCTGACCATGCGTACATAATCTTCAGGGGAGTTGTCACCAATATAAGTGTTAATTGCTGAAAGACCCTGGGCGACTGCACCTGATCTTTCAAGGGCTGCTTTATCACAAAGAAGAACTTTTGTGTCGTCGCTGGTCCATTTTTTTACTTCAAATGCTGCTCCGCAGGCAGCCATACCGCCACCAACGATCAGAATATCAACGTCTCTTTTATCAACCTCTGGCTCTCTTACCGCTTTAAGCTCTCCAACAGGTTTATTAGGTAATGCCATTATATACCTCCAAAATTATTTAGTATCAATGTTAATTAAATAATTGACAAATAAGTTATGCAAGCTCAGTTGGCGCTTTGAGTTCATAACCATCGGCTTCCTGGGTAGAAAGCAGTCCACTGTCAAGGTCTTTACCTTTTAGATCAGGATAAGCATTGGCTTCACCTTCAGGAGTTGTTCTGATGGGGAACTTAAAACGTTTGACAACACCGTTCCTGAATTTACATGTCCACATAACATCCTCAGTACCCATCATGGGAACTGTAGAACCTCCCATTGGCACAAAGTCAGAGTATCCCCTCACTTCAATTGCCTGGGAAGGACAGATCTTTACACATGAAAAACATTCCCAGCACTGATCTGGCTCCTGGTTATATGCTTTCATCTCATTGGGTTCAAGGACCATCAGGTCATTGGGGCAGATGTACATACATGCTGTTTTATCCCCACCTTTGCATCCGTCGCATTTTTCTGCAATTACAAAAGATGGCATTTAAAATACCTCCATAAATATAAGTTAATCAAAAATGCACAATTTACGTTGTGCGACTCTCTTATTCCAACCAGGCGATAGAATAGGTCGAATGCCCGATCAGCAAATTTTTATTTTTAAATTGTACCACGTATCAAAATATATATATATACCGCTAAATATATCCGAATCGAAATAACACTCTCTTAGTGAGTTTGTCAAGATGTATTTAGAATAGAAAGAAAATTTTTTAAAAAAAGTACAAAGGGTTTTAAAAGAGACACATTCCCGTTAAACCAACAACATATATAGGAAATTCATTAATAAAATACTATATATAGTGAATTTGAAAGTTTTAAAAGAGACTGGCAATTTGGAAAGATAATTGATATTTAAACGGGCATAAAAATCTTGAATTTTTAGCTTTGATTTTTTTTAAAACACGGTTTTTCAGGGTTTGGGGAAAAATCCAGCCGGAAAGTTAAAGAGGGGGCTTAAAGGCAGGAATGTGGATGAACACAATAAAGAAAACGATAAATTCAATATCCCTGAAGGTTTAAAAGAGAAAATCAACACGGGTGATGAGGCTTTGTGGGATTTTGGACTTGTGTGGGTGAAATATATGTTGTTTGGATTGAAAATGAACTTTGGGGAGTGACTCTATGCAGATTCAAGGTAAAACTGCGCTGGTTCTCGGGGCTGTTAAAGGGATCGGAAAAGAAATCGGTACTGCGCTTGCAAAAGAGGGAGCTGAACTTGTATTGACACGCCATGACTGGGAAGACTCCTTTGGTGAAATGGAGAAGGATTTCAGTGAATCCAGAGCAGAACATATTATTATCACGGCAGATCTGCGAAATGTTCAGGATATTAAAAACCTGGCCATGAAAATTGAAAAGAGATATGGGCAGCTTGATATCTTGATCAATAATATTGAACGCGGCGGATGGCCGACGGTTCATGGAGAGTATATTGAAGACCAGTGGGATCTTGAAATTGAAACAACACTTAAAGCCAAGCAGTGGGTGTTCACATCTGTTTTACCTCTGCTGAGAAAATCCCGGGAAGCTGTGGTAATAAATATATCCTCCATCGCTGGTATTGTTGGAAGATCCGGCCCTGCCGCCCTTGTTTTTAATGATGGATATGCAGCTGCCAGCAGAGGTGTATCTTCACTGACTGAAACCTGGGCACGCCTGGGGGCTCCAGATATCAGAGTCAATGAGATCATGCTGGGTATTTTTGAAACCCGGCATGCGCAGCATACCCGTGGATGGGATGAGGTCCTGACAAAAGAGGAACAGCACTCCCTTATTAATCATACCCTTCTGCTCCGAACAGGTACCATAGATGATGTGGTCAAGGCATGTCTCTTTATTATCAAGGATGCCCCCTATATGACCGGAAGTGTCTTAAGGCTTGATGGCGGGTATGTTCTGGCAGGAGAAAAAGTACCTCCCATGCCAAAAGGAGTGGTTTAACCATTTACATGGCAGTTGGCATGATGTTATTGTGAAATCAGCATCTGTGCAACACTCTCCTTGATTTTAGTTTCTGTCTTAATATCTTTTCTAAAGTCTGCTTCTATCTGAGCCATTTTTTGATAAAAAGGCGTTCTGTCAAATTTTATATATTTTTTATCACTGAATCCTCCGCTGTTGCAACCCGGGCTTCTCACCGTTTGATATCCCGGCCTGCCAAGCTCGTGGGGCAGGCCGTGAAGCCGGCATATCATTGGTCGGTACTGATATATCAGACAAAGACCGTTTTCATTTAAAGGACAGTATATTCCCAGGCTTTGAATGTCCCCGGTGTGGTTAAAAGTTCTGTTATAATACTCTGCAGCGCTATCTAAAATCCTTTTTTTTCTGCGGATGTCCAGTGAATTAAAACCATGGAGCAGATAGGTTTTTTCAATATGTGTGTGGTGATAAAAAAGAGATCTGCAGCAGTTGTCCTGGCATCCATTGCATTGAAAAGAGTAACCTGATGCAATGTGATTCCATGTATTATCCATGGCATTATAAAGTTCTATAAGGGGGGTGAACACTGTACAGACCATAATATCATGCCATGGGAAAAGGACGGGGGAAAAAAAGTTTGGCGTAAAGATTCAGGGCATATCGGTCAGTCATGCTGGCAATTAAATCACAAACAGAGCGTTTAAGAGGATTTTTCAAAGAATCCCATGAAGCCATTTCCATTTTTTCCAGCTCTTTTTGCAGCACATCAGGATTATCTAAAAAATAGTTATAAAGACCTGTGATTATTTTTTTGGCTTTTAAAAATTCATTGTGCACCACAGAGGATCGATAGACCTTATCATTTAGAAATTTACCAAGTATGATCATGGCATGAAAGGTGTCTTCACCCATACTGAGGATAAATTTATCATTTTTCTCTCCAGAGTTATAAACTAATTTTTCAATCATTCTGCTGGCTCTCTGAGAGTGAGTTTTACCAAGCGTTTGAACACATATGTCAGGGACATCAGCAGGCATGATGACTTTACCCCTTAAGGCATCATCAAGGTCATGGTTTAAATAGGCGATACTATCAGCTATTCTAACTATTCTTCCTTCAATAGTTATGGCAGTTTCCCCGGGAGTTGATGGCAGAATATTTTCAAATTTTTTGGCAAGTCCTTTGGAGTGTTTAAGAATGCCGTCTCTGACTTCCATTGTCAGGTTAAGACCTTTCCCTCTGTTTTCAAGGAAGTCCACCACTCTTAAACTTTGATCAGAGTGAGAAAAGTGGGATGAATAAATTTCTATAAGCGCTTTTTCACCCCCATGGCCAAAGGGGGTGTGACCTAAATCGTGGCCCAGAGCAATGGCTTCTGCAAGATCTTCATTAAGGCGCATGGCCCTGGCAATATTTCTTGAGATCTCCACCACTTCAAGTGTGTGGGTAAGCCGGGTGCGGTAGTGGTCACCAAGGGGCGAAAGAAAAGCCTGTGTTTTATGCTTTAATCGTCTGAAAGAGTTGGAATATACAATACTGTCCCTGTCAAGCTGGAAAGGGGTTCTGATATTGCAGATGTTTTTTGTTTCATCCCTGCGTTTTGCTTTTGTACTGAGTACACCAAACTTTGATAAAAAATTTTTTTCCCGTAACTGGAACTGCTCCCTTATACAAAGCTTTTCATCTGCAGGGTTTGTTTTTGTATATATTTTTTCTTTTTCCATAAATTATGATTGAATAAATTTTAAAATTTAATACTATGCAGTTAATCAGTAGAAAATCAGTTAAATATTTTTGACAGATTGTTACACAATAGAAAAATAATTAGCAACAATTTTCAGAAAAACGCTTCAATATTTGTCTGGAATGGGGTCAATGAAATCTGGTAGTACAAATATCTGTATTTTGAAGGAGAAGTGATTTGGTTTGGATTACAACTATTATATGAGCCTGGCACTGGAACAGGCCAGAAAAGCATTTGACAAGGGGGAATTTCCGGTGGGCTGTGTGATTGTTGAGACTGGAGAAATCATTGCGACAAGTGCAAGGAGAGGGACTTCTTCAGATAAGAGCGTTTTCAGTGAAACCGATCATGCTGAGATCATCGCTTTAAAAGAGATTGAAGAGAAAGACAGACGGTTTGATTCTGGCAATTTAACTCTTTTTTCAACCATGGAACCCTGTCTTATGTGCTTTGGTGCCATTCTTCTGGCCGGCATAGATACAATTGTATATGGTTATGAAGATCCCATGGGAGGGGGAACAGCGTGTGATCTGAAAAAATTACCCCCTCTCTATGCAAAAGCTGAGATTGATATTATTCCAGGAATTTTAAGACAGAAAAGTCTTGATCTTTTCTATAATTTTTTTAATAAAGATACAAATTTATACTGGAAGAACAGTTATCTGGAGAGGTATACCCTTGAGCAAAAGAAGAGAATCGCAGTTCAAAATAATTAAAGCTTGCAATTTTCTGTATCATCTAATATTTTTATAAGGTTATACTTGTTTTATTAATTTCGTTTTATGTGGTTGCAGGAGGTGTAAAAATAGCTAAGCGAGGAAGAGAGGAACAGACAAGTGTGAATAAGGGGATCAAGGCAAGCCAGGTTCGTGTGATCGGCTCTGATGGTGACCAGATAGGTGTTCTGCCAATTGACGAGGCATTAAAAGCTGCTGAAGAGGATGCCCTTGATCTGGTTGAGGTCTCACCCGGTGCCAATCCGCCTGTGTGTAAGATAATGGATTTTGGTAAGTTTAAATATGGGCAGAACAAAAAAAAACAGGAGGCTAAGCGCAAACAGAAAAGCACCCAGATAAAGGAGATCAAAGTACGACCCAAAACAGATGACCATGACCTTGAAACCAAAGTACGACATATTGAAAAATTTATCGGCAACAATGATAAGGTGAAGGTTACCATGGTTTTCAGAGGTAGAGAATTTATTCTTAAAGAGCAGGCCGATCAGGTTCTGGAAAAGGTTGTTGCCATGACGAAAACGTTTGCACAGGTTGAGCATATTTCGGAAGTTGAGGGCAGGGTGATTACCATGCTTTTAGGACCTAAATAGAGCCTGGCTTACAAACTGTTTAAAAAATATATTCAAGCCAGTGGATCAATTTTATTCACAGGCTTAACATAGTAAATGTATGGTGGTATAGCGTGTATTTTAATCATATACCACTATCTTTTTTTGTAAATTGTAAAATATAGAGAGGATACAGGATACAATGCCAAAAATTAAAACATGCAGAGCAGCTGCCAAGCGTTTTAAAAAAACAGGATCAGGGAAATATAAATTTAGAAAATCCCATGCAAGTCATATACTAACCAAAAAAACCACTAAAAGAAAAAGGTCTTACAGACTGGACCAGATGATTTGCAAGGATAATACTAAAGAGGTCAGGCGGCTGCTGCCAAACGGATAGAGATAAAAAAGAGTTCAGGAGTTTTAAAAATGAGAGTTAAAAGAGGATTTAAAGCAAGAAGGCGCAGGAATAAAGTACTTAAACTTGCAAGGGGTTTTAGAGGTGGAAGAAGTAAATTATACCGCACTGCTGCAGATGCTGTTGATAA
>CAYZCC010000034.1:13116-14236 GCA_964476805.1 uncultured Desulfobacula sp. | reverse complement strand
ATGAGGGTGCAAACGGTGGATATGAATTGATTTTAAGATCATTTTCATAGGGGTTGTATGGTATGGGCGGCATGATTACGAAATCTGATGAACGCTCCTGCTCAAATTTTCTTTTCAGCTCTCTGTAGTTTGTTTCATAGTGATAGCCCAGGTTAAACCTGGATCCTGGGATCATATTTGTGTAAGTTGGAAAAAAGAGTTCTCCATTATAATAGACCAATAAAGCTCTTGAGTTTATAAAGCACTCTGCAAAAAAAGAGATAAAAATCATTATTAAAAGTATGATTAAAGACCAGAAGCCTCTCCTTATTGATTTAAACCGCTTTATTTTCTTCAGGGTTACAGGGTTTATGGTAAACATTTAAACCTCATACTGTTCTCTTCCAGCTGTTTTCAACTTTTTATTGTGTGCGTTATACTTCATTTGAATCTTACTCTTGGATCGACTATTGCAACACAGATATCAGATAGTATATTGCCGATCATAAAAAGAAGTGAAGATATGACAAGGATACCCATTACAACTGGGTAATCACGGTCAAGAATGGATTCATATCCAAGAAGTCCCATGCCGTTAATGTTAAAAACCTTTTCAATTAAAAATGATCCCATTAAAAGAATGGAGATATTGTTTCCAAAACTTGTGGCAAGGGGTATCATGGAATTTTGCATGGCATGGCTGAATACCGCCTTTTTAAAAGGAAGCCCCTTGGCAATGGCAGTTCTTATATAATCAGAAGAGAGATTGTCCATGAGCGTATTTTTCATTAAAAGAGTCATTACAGTAAAAGAGCCGATAACATAGGAGATAAGGGGCAGAACAGTGTGCCATGCAATATCTGAAATTTTTTCCAGAGGGGTCATTTCATTAAAAAGCTCTGATACAAGGCCTCCAAGAGGAAAAAGATCATAATTGGATGCAAACAGCACCAGCATGAGAACGCCTGCCACCCAGCCTGGAATGGCATACCCTGTGAAAATAATAATAGATGTAAAATTATCAAAACCAGTTTTATGTTTTACAGCTTTTGCAAGACCCAGCGGAATGCACACGCCGTAGATCAATATCAGGCTTAAGACTCCAAAATAGAGAGAGATCGGGATCCTCTCCCTGATCATA
>CAYZCC010000034.1:8212-13106 GCA_964476805.1 uncultured Desulfobacula sp. | reverse complement strand
TATCCCACACCGGATCATAATATCGTGTTGATTTTCCCAGGTCTCCCCTGATCACCTTACAAAGCCATATAAAGTAGCTGGTCAGTATGGGTTTATCAAATCCGTAATACTCTTTTAATTTTTGAATCTGTTCTTCGGAAAGGGGCTGGCCATTGCTTTGACCGGAAGTTGCAGATACACTTGATCCGCTCTGACCGGTCTGCATGGCTCTTGTATCTGCAATTATTCTTTCAATGGGGCCGCCCGGGACAAAACGGGTAATAGTGAAAACCATGATAGTGATACCGATAAATGTCGGCACCACCAGAAACAGTCGTCGTATAAAATATGCAGTCATTGGTATTTTTTCATGCTTTATTTTTCATCAAAACATGTCAAATATGGAGTCAAGTGCCTTGTCAAGATTTTCAGGTTGGGTCCCTCCGGCCTGGGCCATATCTGGCCGGCCGCCGCCGCCGCCGCCGACTATTTTTGCAGCCTGTTTAACGATATCTCCGGCGTTATAATTTTTTGTTAAATCATTTGTTACCACAGAGATGAGCAGGGCTTTTCCATTGGATCTGGCACCCAGAAGAATAATTCCTGAACCAATTTTTGTCTTGAACTTATCAGCAAGATCTCTTAACTGGGATGGATTTTCAATTTCAACTTTTTTTGAAATAATTTTAACCCCGCCTATTTCCTTTATTTCATCTTCGATATGTTCAACGGATTTGGATGCTTTTTTTGCCTTAATTGCTTCAAGTTGTTTTTCAAGGCTCTTTTTATCTTTTAATAACGTCTCTATTTTTATGACAATCTCCTCTTTTGAACTTTTCAGCAGGGAGGCAGATGAGCCTATCAGATCTTGATCACTGTGAATATAATCCAAAGCGGACTGGGCAGTAACCGCCTCAATTCTTCTTACGCCTGAGGCAATTCCTCCTTCTGACAGAATTTTAAAGAGGCCTATATTTCCGGATTGGTCTGTATGGGTCCCGCCACAAAGCTCAACGGAGAAATCACCTTGGGATACCACCCTTACCACATCTCCATATTTTTCTTCAAATAGCGCTGTCGCACCCTGTTTAACAGCATCATCCATATTCATCTCTCTGGTTTGAACCGGGTGATTTTCACGTATTCGCAAATTGACTTCATTTTCTATCTTCTTAAGTTCTCCTGCTGAGATTGATGAATAATGGCTGAAGTCAAATCGTAATCTTTTATCCGTTACAAGAGAACCGGACTGTTTAACATGATCGCCAAGGATTTTTTTCAATGAAGCGTGCAGAATATGTGTAGCCGTGTGATTAAAGGCAGTATTCTGCCTTTTTACTGGATCGACTTTAAGTATAATGGAATCATCTTTGCTGACTGTCCCTTTTTTAACAATCCCTTTGTGTATAATAAGGCCGCTGGGATCTTTGATCGTGTCAGTTATATTGACAACACAATTTTGATTTTCAAAACTTCCTCTATCTCCTGCCTGACCACCTGATTCAGCATAAAAAACAGTGGATTCAGTTACAATCTCGATGGTGTCTCCTTTACTAGCTGTCTGAATCTTTTTATCATCTTTAACAATGATAAGAACCTTTGACTGCTCTTCAATGTCATCATAACCGTTAAAGGAGATTTTTGTTCCCTTTGATAGTAACTCTTTATACGCCTTGCCAATACCTGTAAATTTTTTAATTGATTTGGATCTTGCTTTCTGTGCTGCCATGGCTTTATCAAAACCCTTAAGATCCAGATCAATATCCATCTCTTTAATGTGGTCAACTATAATGTCCACAGGAAATCCAAATGAATCATAGAGTTTAAAAATAACATCCCCGGGAATTGTGGAGCTGTTTTGAGTTTTCAGTTCATCAATTGTGGATTCAAGCAGCTTCATTCCGGTATCAAGGGTTTTAAGAAACTTTTTCTCCTCATTTTCCACAACGTTTAAAATAAATGCAGCAGAGTCTTTAAGCTCTGGATAGGCTTCATCCATTATCGTGAAAACCGTTTTTACGGTTTCATACAAAAATGGTTTTACAAGCCCGATACTTCTGCCATATCTGATGGCACGTCTCATTATACGGCGGAGTACATAACCTCTCCCTTCATTGGACGGCAGAATACCGTCGCAGATTAAAAAGGCTGAAGCCCTTGAATGGTCGGCAATGACTTTCATGGCAACGTCTACAGGATCTGACTCGTTTCGTTTTTTTCCTGACAGTTCACCCACTTTCTCCATAATCGGAATAAAAAGATCGGTTTCAAAATTTGTGGGGACATCCTGCAAAACTGAAATAACCCTTTCAAGACCAAGACCTGTATCAATACTTGGTTTTGGCAAGGGTGTCATATTCCCCTGTTCATCTTTCTCAAACTGCATGAATACAAGGTTCCAAAGCTCAAGCCAACGGTCACAGTCACAGCCCACAGCACAATCTTCCCTGTCACAGCCGAACTCAACACCACGGTCAATATGAATTTCACTGCATGGGCCGCACGGGCCTGTATCTCCCATGGACCAGAAATTATCCTCTTCACCCAGTCTTACAATTTTCTCTTTGGGAAGACCCACCTGGTTGTGCCATATATCAAATGCTTCATCATCTTCATGGAAAACAGAAACCCAGAGTTTGTCCTTGTCAAATCCATAGCCGTTTGTGAGAAGATCCCAGCCGTAATCAATGGCCTTCTCTTTAAAGTAATCACCAAAAGAGAAATTGCCCAGCATTTCAAAAAAGGTATGATGTCTTGCTGTATATCCTACATTTTCAAGATCATTATGTTTGCCTCCTGCTCTCACACATTTTTGCGATGTGACAGCTCTTGAATAATTACGTTTTTCATCACCGGTAAAAACACGTTTAAACTGAACCATTCCAGCATTTACAAAAAGAAGTGTCGGATCATCCTGGGGCACAAGAGAAGAAGACCTTACCTGATTGTGGTTGTGTCTTTTAAAATACTCCATGAAAATCTTTCTGGCTTCATTACCTGTCATTTTACAACTCCAATTATCTAATCTTCAACAATCTGCTAATCGGTTTTGGTTTTTCTTTTTTTATCACGGGTATCCGGGTTTCCAATGCCAAGTTTTTCTCTGACAAGAGTTTCAATTTTTTCAAATATATCCGGGTTGTCAATTAAAAAGAGTTTAACATTCTCTCTTCCCTGACCGATTCTCTCTCCTTCAAAGGAATACCATGATCCACTTTTGTCAACAATATCAAGGTTGACACCAATATCAAGGAGATCTCCGGTTCTTGAAATACCTTCACCATACATGAGGTCAAATTCAACATTTTTAAAAGGGGGCGCCAGTTTATTTTTTACAACTTTTACTTTTGTACGGTTGCCTATGATTTCCTGATCATTTTTAATGGGAGCGCCCCTTCTTATTTCAAGACGCATTGATGCATAAAATTTTAAAGCATTACCACCTGTGGTTGTTTCAGGGTTGCCATAGACCACACCGATCTTCATTCTGATCTGGTTGATGAAAATTATAGTTGTATGGGTCTTTCCGATGGTGCCGGCAAGCTTTCTCAATGCCTGGGACATAAGCCGGGCCTGAAGTCCCATATGAGAATCTCCCATATCCCCTTCAATTTCAGCCCTGGGTACAAGAGCCGCTACGGAATCAACAACCATAATATCAATGCCGCCGCTTCGCACCAGCATATCCGCAATTTCAAGGGCCTGTTCTCCGGTATCAGGCTGTGAAACAAGAAGTTCATCACAATCGACGCCGAGCCGTTTGGCATAAGCCACATCAAGCGCATGTTCAGCATCTATAAAGGCAGCTATTCCACCCTCCTTCTGAGCCTGGGCAACGGCATGGAGAGCCAGCGTTGTCTTACCAGAAGATTCAGGGCCATAGACCTCAATGACGCGTCCCCTCGGATATCCACCCACTCCCAGGGCTTTATCAAGGGCAAGAGAACCCGTTCTGATTACAGGCACTTCAACGACCTCTCTGCCGCCGAGTTTCATGATAGATCCTTTGCCATATTGCCTGTCAATCTGTTTCATTGCTGTCTGTACAGCTTTTTGTCTCTCCTGATCTGCTTCCATTTTGCTCCTCCTAAAATATGCCTGATAGATATATAAATTTTAAAATAATTGCAGATAAAACACCTGCCATAACATCATCCAAGACAACGCCTGCACCTCCTGAGAAATTTTTTTCAAAATATTTTACAGGGGTAAATTTTAAAATATCAAAAAACCGGAATAGAAAGAAACCGGCAGTAATAGTATAAATATTAACAGGAACCATTGATAAAGTGACGACATAACCTGCCATTTCATCAATCACAATACAGCCAGGATCTTTTTGGCCGGTAATTTTTTCAGCCTTGTCTGCAATATAGATTGCTGCAAGGATCAAACCCACGATGTAAATTCCATGAAATGATGGAGGAATAATCAGTAAAACAAGGGCAAATGGTATGGCTGCAATGGTTCCAAATGTGCCTGCCGCTACGGGTATTCTGCCTGTAAAAAATCCTGTAGCTATAAACATTATCAATTTTTGTTTAACAAACATTATGAGTACTTATATTCTGAATCAATCTCTGTCAAGGGGATTGGCATCGGATAAAATTTGATTATAGACATCCTTTAAAGGGATTTTTTTTCTTTTTGCCAGCTCTTTGACCACCTCATATTCGGGTATGAAATGAATATCACTGTCCAGACCCTCTGTTTTTTTTACCTGCAGTTTTCCAAATCTGGTTTCAACAATGGCTTTTTTGCGTACAAGAGAATATCTGTTACATTGATGATAACGAACTCCGATGGATGTAGTCTCAGTCAGAACAATATGGATAATATTTTCAAGTTCCTGATATCTGCATAATATCTCAACCTGCAGACCCGGTCTGTTTTTTTTCATCTGAACAGGAGTATA
>CAYZCC010000034.1:0-8202 GCA_964476805.1 uncultured Desulfobacula sp. | reverse complement strand
CACACATCAAGGGCTTGATTGTCAAACAGAGTTTCCATTAAATACCCTGAAATTTCAGGGTTCATATCATCTATATTTGTTTTGACAATATAAATGGTCTCTTTTTGAACATTCAGTTGAACCTTCTGTTTTTTTATCACCGGCTCACCCAGCACAATACGAAGTAAATTTGGAAGGCTTGACCCCGTATCTTTTTTTCCGGAGCCGTATCCAGTTCTTTTTATGACCATTTCAGGTATTGTTCCAAAAGAGGATGCAAGAGTGGAGATTATCGCTGCACCGGTGGGTGTGACTATTTCGGTCTGCGCATCAGATGGAGAAACCGGGATATCTTTTAAAATAGCCAGGGTTGCCGGAACCGGAACCGGTATCTTTCCATGTGAACAAATCACTGATCCAGATCCCAGTGGGACCTGAGATGCAAATATCTTTTTGATTCCTAAATATTCAATACACAAAAAAGAGCCGATAATATCAACTATTGAATCAATACCACCAATTTCATGAAAATGGATTTTTTCAATATCAATATTGTGAATTTGAGATTCTGCCCGGGCTATTTTTTTAAAGGCAGACTGACTCTGTTCTTTAATTTTTTCTGGAAGAGACGTGTTTTGGATTAATATTTTAATATCTTTATAGTTTCTTGACACCTCATTTTTTTCAACAGTTTCAACAGTTATAGCAGTTGCTTTCAGTTGATTTTTTTTTACCGTTCTGGTTTTGATTTGAAAATTGTTTAAAACACTGGACAGCTTTTGTTCTATCCATTCAGCAGGGACACCAAGATCAATAAAAGCACCCAGTATCATATCACCACTGATACCTGAAAACATATCAAAATATGCTATCATTTAATCTGTTGTTCCTGTGGCATGTATTTTTAATATTTCCAGCACCAGTTTTGTTATGTTTTCCATATCTTTGATATCAATGGACTCATTCAGGGTATGGATATCGGTCATGCCGGTTCCCAGAACTCCTGCAAAAATACCGTTGTTAAAAAAAATGTTGGCATCTGCACAGCCGCCGGTTGTTTTGGTCACAAGCGGCAGGCCGATATTGGCGGCAGCTTTTTTAGCAAGCAATACAACTTTGTGATCGTCTGGTATATCCGTATTTGGGAAATCATTTTCAACAACGGCTTCTACCCTTGGAAGACCGGATTTATCTTTTGCCTTTTTTGCGATTTTATAAAAAGTGTCTGTAATATTTTTTGTTACAGCTTCTATTTTTTTTTTATCATGACTTCTGGCCTCTCCATGGATTTCCACAAAATCAGGTACTATATTGGTTGCTTCACCGCCTTTAATTTTTCCAAGGTTGCAGGTTGTCTCTTCATCAATCCGTCCAAGCGGAAGCCTGGAAACAGCTTCGGAGGCAATCTTGATGGCATTAATCCCTTTTTCAGGCTCAAGTCCTGAATGGGCAGCCCTGCCATAAACTTTTAAATGAATTTTATTTGCAGCCGGTGACTTTGTCACAAGTTCACTTGTATCACTTGAATCTAGTATATAACCGAATTTTGAGTCCATCAGCGAATAATCCAAATTTTTTGCACCCAGAAGACCGATCTCTTCACACACAGTTAAAACAATCTCAATGGGCGGGTGATCAAGTCTGTTTTCAAAAATCACATCCATGGCTTCCAAAATAATTGCAATGGCAGATTTATCATCAGATCCAAGAATTGTTGTCCCGTCGCTTGTAAAGATCCCCTTTTTAAACTGGACCTGTATATTGTTACCAGGTCCTACTGTATCCATATGACCTGATAAGAAAACAGGTTCAGCTTTAACACTGCCTTTGAATTTGGCCACAAGATTGGAGCAGTTTCCATTTACCTTATTTTTTGCAGTGTCGTAGCATACTTCTGCACCCATATCAGTTAAGATTTTTTCAATTTTCTTAGCGACATCCTGTTCATGCCGGGATAGAGAGTCAATCTCAACAAGAGTTTTAAATCTTTGGGCAAGCCTTTGTAAATTAATCATCTATTATTCCTTATCTCTTGTATGAAAGTATCTTGACAAATTATAGGGATACTATATACTAATTTTTTTTTGATTTATCTATATTTAATTATAAAGGAAGTGCGCGGCTTACTGGTGAGGCCCTCGGACTTCAAATCCGATGTGGGGCACTAATACCGTCCCGGGTGGGTTCGATTCCCATGCACTTCCGCCATTATTTATAATTATTTCATATAATTAAGGTTTCAGGTTTCATACCCGGTTCGTGCCTAAAAATTCATCAGAAGTTGAAAATTTATTTATTTCTCAAAATAGTCTTTTATAAAATGTCAGTGAGTGTGTCCCCATACCGCCCAACAGACCCAATGTCCTTTAATGGTCATTAAATTCTTTTGCACACCATTTTAGACAAGGAGCAAGCCGATGCCTAAAACTAAACCCCTTGACCAGGAAATTGAAAAAAAATCGAGAGCCAGAGCCCCCAATATCATCAGCGTGAGCCGTCGTACTGACATTCCTGCTTTTTACAGTGATTGGTTCTTCAACAGATTACAGGAAGGATTTGTGCAGGTTAAAAAAAGTGTTAATGCCAAAACAGCGAAGAAAGTGTCCCTCGCCCCAGAAGATGTTAGATGCTTTGTGTTCTGGACAAAAAACCCTGGACCTATGCTGAACAGACTGGATGAACTCAACGAATATCATTATTATTTTCAATTCACTTTGACACCGTATCTGAATGGGATTGAAAAATTTCTTCAGCCCAAAGAAAAACTGCTTAAAACTTTCATTCAGCTTTCTGAAAAAGTTCGAAGGGATAAAGTTATCTGGCGGTATGACCCGATCCTTTTAAAAGATGGGATCGATATCGAATATCATAAAACAGAGTTTGCCAGATTGTTTAAAGAGCTTCAGGGACACACCCAAAAATGTGTCATCAGTTTTATCGACACCCGCTACTTGTCAGCGGAGAGTAAAAGGCAGCTAAAACTTAAAAAAATAACGAAAAAAGATATGCTGGGAATCGGCAAAGAGTTTCAAGCCATAATTAAAGGCACTGGAATAAAAATAGAAACCTGCGCAGAAAAAATTGATTTAACTGATTTTGATATCATACCCGGCAGATGTATCGATGGGGATTTGATAGGCAATATCACAGGTGAAAATTTCACCATCGCTAAAGACCCATCACAGCGAAAGGCTTGCGGTTGTGTCAAAAGTATTGACATAGGAACAGATGAAACCTGTATTCACGGATGTTCGTTCTGCTATGCTACAAGGAATGAAGTCCAAGCCAGAGTGAATTACCATAATCATAATGAAAAATCTTCACTGCTTATTGGAAATCAGGCGGTAAAGAAATAACTGTCACTGAAACAGAAATAAAAAAATCGAAAATTCAATTTATCCGGGAATATTTCAATAAAATTTCCAAAGTAAAGTATAGTGGACCCCAAAAACTGGACAATGTGTCAAGATAAAATTATGTCAGTCCAGAAAGGGGAAGATGTGGTGCAGCGACTTGACATACATCCGGCCTGCTGGAGGATTCGTTTATTTGACAGCTGTCATGGATAAGATCTATTCAACAATTTCCAGAATGACTCTTTTTTGTTCTTTTGCAGATGCGCAGGAGAGAATGGTTCTCATGGCCTGGGCTGTTCTGCCTTTTTTCCCAATGACCTTACCAAGGTCTTCCTTTGCAACCCGTAATTCCAGCACAAGTGTCTGCTGGGCCTTGATTTCCCGAACATCAACCTCATCCTGATTATCAACCAGTGCCTGAGCAATATGCTTTATCAACTCTTGCATAGCATTTCCTCCTTTGATCTATCCAAAACAGTAGAAGAAATTGAACTTCCATACCAGACCAGTACTACAAATATTTAGAAAAAAATAAATTTAGAATAGCACAGCTTAGAATAATCTCAAGTATTATTTATGGTGGTTTTAAAAAAAAGCAAGCGGGGGGGTTCAATTTGCAGGTATGGCATTCCTGCCTGTTGGAATTTAATTTTTGAATGCATTTTCAAATTTTTGCAGCTGGTTTTGATAATACTTTTTTTTGTCCTTTGCAATAGCCAGGGCTTCTCGTGCCGCACTTACTGCGCTTTTAATATCATTATTAATAAAACAGGCTTCAGCATAGGTGTCCAGGATAAACGCCTCTTTTTTCTGTTTTAAAGCCCGCTTTGAGTACTCAAGGGCTTTACTTCTGTTTTGAAACTCTTTTTCAGGGCATGTTGCAAAAAGCCAGGCCAGATTATTCAGGGCATGGACATTTTCAGGAGCCACTCTGAGAACATTTTCATATGATGAAATGGCTTGGCTGTAGAGGTTTCGACTGTAGTAATAATCACCGACTACAACATATAGATCTGAATTGTCCGGGTCAACCTCAAGCTGCTGATAGAGTATTTTGTCAGCAATGAAATTGCCAAATGGCTGCTGTGCAGCACCAAAATTTATTGAATAACCAATTGTAAAGAGCAGAGTGATAATCAAAAAATATCCTGTGATCATTTTTTTAATCTGTGAATGGTGTTTTTGTATTAATACGGGGTTTTTTTGACATTTTTCCAGAAATCGCACCCTCTTGCCGATGCTGAAATGGTGCCAGTTCGGTTTATCAATGAGTTGTTTTGAAAAAGATGCAATTTTATAGAATGTTGAAATAAGGTAAGAGGCATCATTGGTAAAATTGTAAACATGCAGATCTGCCTGGCGTTCAAAATTTCTCATGAAAAACCCAAACACAAATCTGAAATAGAGAATAAAAAATCCAATTAAGGTGGCAGAGATTAAGATCGGATGGGCAGTATCCCTGTCAATATTGATAAATTCAAACAATTTATAAAGAGGTTCCATAATATATATCAGAAGCATAACAGGTTCAAAAAAGAGAAGATTGCAGGTGATGAACCCTGCAAAAAAAAGAAGGTAGAACAGCATGTGATGCTTTTGAACATGTCCAATTTCGTGTTGGATAACTGCATCGATCTCATCGTTGTTCAAAGAATTCAGCAGGGCAGGGGTGACAAGAATATATCTGAAACGTCCAACAAGCCCCATGACACCTGCCGTCATCATTGTCCCGCCAAAAAGTTCCCATTTTAATATGTTTTTATATTTCAGTTTTGCAGTCTTGCAGACATTCTCAATCCGGGTTCTTGCCATCCCGGGTTCAAGCGGTTTACAATTCCAGAGTTTATGGATTAAAACCGGTCCTAAAATAGAGATTGCCACAATAAAAAAAGAGATGTATCCGATTTCACCGGAAGTTGAATTTAAAAAATTATTCAGACCCTGCCATGGCAGAAATTCCAGGATATCTGCAATAATAGATATACAAAACCATGGCAGAAGAGCGGGCAGGGAGAAAGAGATATTGGATATAATAAAGTCCTTTTTGGATAGGGTTCCTGAAAAATTGTGTTTTTGTACACCATATGCTGCATCCCATATTATGATGAGGTGAAAAAGAAACAGCCCCAGAAAGATCACTGCTTCAGCCGTGGGGATAAGATCAAAAAATTTTATACCTGAAAAAAAAAGATGTATTTTAAATCCATAAATATTTATGGCAAAGATAATCAAAGCAAGTGAAGAGAAGCGTGAGATATAATAGTTTATTAAGTGGTCAAGATATCCATGAGGAGTTTTATCTGCTTTTTTCCTGAGTCTGTTAAACGCGATATGGCAAACCATTGTGAATAAAAAAGTGATCATAAGGCTGTTAAACAGCACACTGTTATCAAAACTGCCTTTAATCTCGAACAGCTCTGATGTTGTATATATGACAAGTGCTGTAATTAAATATAAAAAGTTGGCAAACATTTATATGACTCCAAAGGAGGCAAAAGTGCTTAAAACAATCCAGGATTTCACATCAAATTTTATACTGCTGTCAGATAAAAGTTCAGCGGCCTGCTGCTGGGAGAACATGATAGTTTTGATATCTTCAGAGGGTTCATTAAAACGGTTTGTAGGTTTACCAAGGCATTCAACAAAAAAAAGGCTGACAGACTCGTCAGTCATTCCGGAAGATGAAAACACAGTCGGGCTTTTTTTTAATATTTTGGTAACACTCAGGCCTGTCTCTTCATATAGTTCTCTTTTCCCTGCTTCAGCAACAGTTTCACCTTTATCAAGCAAACCTGCAGGGAATCCAATTTGATATCCCCCAAGAGACACCCTGAATTCTTCAATTAACACCAGTTTTTTTTCCACTACATGAAATGGGACAATGACAACAGCATCTGGTTTTTTATAATCTTTTTCAAGGGGGTTCAAGTGTTGTGATCTTGATGAAAAAATCCACTCTTTTTCACAATTTCCCCGATCTTTATAATTGACAGAAAAAAGATTCAGATATTTGTAATCAGTTTTTTTTTTTACACTCTTAATTTCCACATTAACACCTTAAAGAAATCCATGACCCCGATCAAAATTCAATATAAACATGCCATATAACTATACAAGATCAAGAATACTACTCAAAATGATCTGTTATTACAATACTGATTTGTCTGTGCCTCTTAAAGAGTGACAAAAAAAGTGTTTAGAAATAATGGTATATGGCAAACATCAAGGGTATTGATAATAGTTGTTGAAAAATTGCGGGAACGTGAATATGATAAGTCATCAAATGGTTTGATTGTCATGTGTTATAAAGACATAAAGATAGAAAATTGAACAGTTTTTAAAAAGAAGTTGTTTAAAAGAAATTAACTTTAACAATAGAAGAAAGGAGTTTATCAATGAAGTTTTTAAAAGTACTCGTTGTTTGTATCACTGTCCTTGGAATGGCTGCCATAAGTATGGCAGGCACACTTGAAGATGTTAAAGCCAAAGGATATATTCAGGTTGGGGTCAACGGCGCGCTATACGGTTTTGGGAAAGCCGATGATAAAGGTGTATGGAGAGGTCTTGATGTAGATTGTGCAAGAGCACTTTCAGCTGCTGTTTTTGGCAGCCCTGATAAATTGAAATTCACCCCTCTGACTGCCAAGACAAGATTTACAGCTTTACAGTCAGGCGAGATTGATGTTCTTTTCAGAAACTGTACAAGGACTTTAAGCCGCGACTCTGCTCTTGGTCTTGATTTTTGTAATGTCAACTACTATGACGGCCAGGGGTTTCTTGTCCCTAAAAAACTGGGTATTAAAAGTGCCAAAGAACTGGACGGCGCTGCAGTATGCGTTCTTCCCGGAACAACCACAGAACTCAATGCGGCTGACTTTTTCAGAAAACACGGCATGGAGATGCGTCCTGTTGTCATTGAGAATACAGCAGAGCTTGCCAAGGCTTTTTTTGCTGGCCGTTGTGACTGCCTGACTTCAGACTCTTCCCAGCTTGCCGGGACCCGTGCAGTAGCTCCAAACCCAGATGATTATATGGTGCTTCCTGAAATTATTTCCAAGGAGCCACTGGCGCCTGCTGTAAGACATGGAGACAATAAATGGAGAGATATTGTTGATTACTCTTTTCTTGCCATGGTGAATGCTGAAGAGTTAGGTATTACATCTGAAAATGTTGATGAGATGGCAAAGGGCAGCGATCCTCTAATAAAAAGATTCCTTGGTGTGACTAAAGGCAATGGTGAAGCCCTGGGTCTTGATGAAGATTTTGTTTACAATATAATTAAAATGGTTGGAAACTACGGAGAAATATTTGAGAAAAATGTGGGTGTCAATACCCAACTGGGTCTTGAAAGAGGACTTAACGCACTATGGACTGAAGGCGGGCTGATGTACTCTCCTCCTTTTAAATAGACTCAGGATTCTGTCTAATTGTGGTGCAGTGAGAATGGCACCACAATTTTTAAAACAACTGTTTAAATTATCATGAATAGAACCACTGAAACCGCAGACTCTGACAACATCTCATTCTGGTATGATCCTGACAAAAGATCCATACTCTATCAGATTGGCACTGTCTGTATTTTTGTTTTAGTTGCCTGGTATCTTGTTTTCAATATAACGACCAACCTGGAGCGGCAGTCAATTGCAACAGGGTTTGGGTTCATGGGTAAGGAAGCTGCTTTTGAAATTGGAGAATCTCTGATCAGCTATTCGGCAGCAGACACCTATTCAAAAGCTTTGGTTGTCGGCTTTATAAACACGCTTCTTGTCTCATTCATCGGCATAGTTTTGACTCTTATCCTCGGGACGATCATAGGGGTTGCAAGATTGTCAAAAAACTGGCTGGTGAACAAATGTGCTGCCGGATA
>CAYZCC010000033.1:0-14400 GCA_964476805.1 uncultured Desulfobacula sp. | reverse complement strand
TCCAGCACCTGCCATGGAGAGCCATGCATCTGTAAAACGCCATCCAAGATCCGGTGCTTTCTTGCCGTAATCCATATGGCCATATATGGCTTTACCGTCTATCTCTCTGACATGTTCACTGAAAAATTCGGCAATATCGTCGTATGCAGACCAGTTAACAGGAACACCCAGATCATATCCGTAAATTTTCTTAAACTCTTTTTTAAAATCTTCCCTGTTGAACCAGTCATACCTGAACCAGTAAAGATTGGCAAACTGCTGGTCTGGAAGCTGGTAGAGCTTTCCATCAGGACCGGTGGTAAATGATTTTCCCATGAAATCGTCAACATCAAGTGTTGGCAGGGTCACATCCTTGCCTTCTCCTGCCATCCAGTCTGTCAGATTCTGTACATGCCCATAGCGGGAGTGGGTTCCAATGAGGTCAGAGTCATTTACATAGGCATCAAATACATTTTTTCCTGACTGCATCTGGATCTGGAGTTTTTCAATGACATCTCCCTCCTGAATCAGGTCATGGGTGACCTTGATGCCGGTGATTTCTTCAAATGCTTTGGTTAAGGTTTTAGATTCATACTCATGTGTTGGTATGGTTTCAGACACAACTTTGATCTCCATTCCCCTGAATGGTTGCGCGGCCTTGATAAACCACTCCATCTCTTTTATCTGTTGATCTCTGGTCAGGGTTGACGGCTGGAATTCCTTATCAATCCATTCTTTTGCAGCGTCAATCCCTGCATTTGCAGGAAAAGCAAACAGAATAAATCCAAGAATTAACATCAGACAGGGCAGTCTCCTCCCCACTTCTTTTTTCAAAAAAAATCCTCTCATTTTCATTCCTCCCATGGCCTTCAGTCTAAATAGTTAAAAATATTTAATGGTCTTTCTTTGCAGGTTTAAGAAGGCCTTGTTTAATGCCTGCAGGTCAGACCTCACAAGTTTTTTGCCTATCCCCAGCGCATGATCACACCCATCCAGACAATTGAGATTGCAAGGGCTGCCCAGAGGGTGATGTCTGTCAGTCCAATCCATGCAAGATGTATATATCCGGTGGTTAAGAGTCCTATAAAGAGTCTGTCCCCCCTTGTGGTGGGAATGGGTAAAAAGCCTTTTCGCTGCATAGCGGGTGATTTAATTTCCCACAGGGTCATTGCTGCCAGAATCAGGGCAATCGTTATAAAAAAAATTGCCGTGGGAAGAGTCCATGCCATCCATTCAAGATTCATAAATTCCTCCTTTTTATACTCTGCCCATGGCAAAACCCTTGGCCAGATAATTTCTCACAAACCAGATCACAAGGGCGCCGGGTACAATGGTTAAAATTCCAGCGGCAGCCAGAAGTCCCCAGTCTAGACCGGTGGCGCTTACCGTACGTGTCATGGTGGCTGCAATGGGTTTTGCAGCAGTGGTGGTTAAGGTTCTTGCAAAGAGAAGTTCCACCCAGGAAAACATGAAACAGAAAAAAGCGGCCACTCCAATTCCAGATCGAATCAGGGGTACAAATATAAACAGAAAGAAGCGGGGGAATTTGTATCCATCAATGAACGCTGTTTCATCTATTTCAATGGGAATGCCTGAGATAAAACCTTCCAGAATCCATACGGTCAGAGGCAGATTGAAAAGACAGTGGGCAAGGGCAACTGCAATATGGGTGTCAATGAGTCCAATGGTTGAGTAGAGCTGGAAAAACGGGAGTAAAAATACAGCCGGCGGCGCCATGCGGTTGGTCAGCAGCCAGAAAAAAACATGTTTATCTCCGATAAAACTGAACCTTGAGAATGCATACGCTGCAGGAAGTGCCGTCACAAGGCAGATCACAGTATTTAATACAACATAGATAATGGAGTTGATATACCCGGAGTACCATGCAGAATCTGTAAAAATATTGATGTAATTTTTAAAAGTGATATCAGTGGGTATCAAAGAAAAATTAGCCATGATGTCAGCATTTGTTCTCAATGACATGTTCAGCATCCAGTAAACAGGCAGCATAATAAGAAAAAGATATGCGGCAAGGCATATATACCGTTTTTTTATTTTCATGATTCCTCTCCTCTGCCTACATTGAGCAGGACCTGGTAAAACAGATAGCAAAACAGAAGTACAATGAGAAAATAGATTAAAGAGAATGCGCCTGCAGGCCCAAGGTCAAACTGGCCCACTGCAATTTTGACCAGGTAGATGGATAAAAACGTGGTTGTATTGCCAGGGCCTCCGCCGGTCAGGACAAAAGGTTCTGCATAGATGAGGAAACTGTCCATGAATCTCAGCAGCAGAGCAATTGTTAAAACGCCTCGCATTTTAGGAAGCTGGATATACCAGAACGTTGACCAGGCAGATGCACCATCAATTCTGGCCGCCTGGTAATAGGCATCAGGTATGGATCTGAGACCTGCATAGGTCAGCAGAGTTACAAGAGAAGTCCAGTGCCACACCTCCATGAGCATCAGTGTGATCCAGGCGTGAAGACCATTGGCTGTATGGTCAAAAGCCATGCCAAGGCTGTTGATGCTGGCCCCCATAAGACCGATGTCAGGTCTGGTGAATATGATCCAGATGGTGCCGATAACATTCCATGGAATCAGCAGGGGCAGGGCAAGGATCACCAGGCAGAGAGAGACGCCTAATCCTTTCTGGGTCGGCATCATCAGGGCGATGGCAATCCCCAGGGGCATCTCAATGAGAAGGACGAGGCCGGAAAAAAGAAGCTGGCGCCACAGGGCTTCGTGAAGTCTGGTATCTGTCAGGATTTCTTTAAACCACTCGATGCCCACGAAAAATCGCTGCCCAGGTCCGAATATATCCTGGACAGAGTAGTTGACCACTGTCATTAGCGGGATAATAGCAGAGAAGGCAACAAGTAAAAAAACCGGTAGAATAAAAAACCACCCTTTATTATCCTTCCATTTTTTCATAAATAAAACTCCTTATTTTACCATGTGATCATCGGCAAACAATCTTATCCACTCCAGGGGAAAGGATATCCAGCCTTGTGATTCAGGGATTGTATCATTTTCTGATATTCTTGCTTTTAGTGTGTTCCCCTGGAAGTGGGTGGTCACAATATAATAACTGCCCTGATCTTCAATAGATTTGATCTCCACTTTGAAGCGGTCTTTCGCTTCGTTTTCATGAATCCTGAGGTACAGGGGCCGGATCCCCAATTCCAGATTTCCTGATGCTTTGCTTCCCTTTTCTGCAATTTCCCTGCTGATGGGAATTTTGGCATCACCGACTACCGCATGATTCCCCTCAAGGGTACATTTGAGAAAATTCATGCCCGGGCTTCCGATGAAATATCCTACAAACTTGTGGTTGGGGTATTCAAAAAGCTCCTGGGGTGTTCCGATCTGGACAATCCATCCTTCGTACATGACGATGACTTTGTCTGCAAAGGTCAGTGCTTCTGTCTGATCATGGGTTACATAAATCAGTGTTAATTTCAGTTGTTCATGTATTGTTTTCAGCTTTGCCCGAAGCTGCCATTTAAGCTGGGGGTCTATCACCGTAAGGGGTTCGTCAAAAAGAATGGCTGCAACATCATCTCTTACCAAACCTCTTCCCAGGGATATTTTCTGTTTGGTATCTGCACCCAGACCGGCTGCCTTTTTTTTGAGAAATGGTTCAAGTTCTAACATCCGGACCACTTCCATGACTCTTGCTTTAATATATTTTCTATCAACTCCCCGGTTTTTCAGAGGAAAGGCAAGATTATTGAAGACAGTCATGGTGTCATAAATCACCGGGAACTGAAAGACCTGGGCAATATTTCTTTTTTCAGGTCTCAGGTTTGTTACATCTGTACCATTAAATCTGACGCGGCCTTTGCTGGGGGTTAAAAGGCCTGAAATAATATTTAAAAGGGTGGTTTTCCCACAGCCCGAGGGGCCGAGAAGAGCATAAGCACCGCCATCTTCCCATGTATTGTTTATCTTTTTTAATGCATAATCTTCATTATTTTCTCCTGGATTGGAAAGATAGGAGTGTGAAATTTCATCCAGATTGATTTTTGCCATCTATACCCCTTTTGTATCTATCGTTGGATGTGTTGCGGACTCCAGCCGGTTATGCAACTGATCGGGTGATAGGATCAGCTCTCCTGAAACAGAGTAGACAAAAAAGTTTTCAGGCTGAATATATACACTGATATCTGAACCAAGTTTTCTGGAGTAGATACCTACTTCCTGGAGAACCATCTGAATCCCGCCATATTTGAAATGAATAAAGGTTTCAGATCCGTTGATCTCTGAGATGTTAATCTTTGAATTAATAGTGATATCTTTCTCACTCTGCGGTTTTAAATAGAGGTGGCTGGGTCTGATGCCAAACCAGTAGGTTCCAGAAGCAAGTGATGAAAAGTTTTTTTCAGCGGGGATAGTGATACTTTCCCCAATTGCAATCTTACTGTTTTCAACCCGGCCCTCTATCATATTTATGGGAGGGTCGCTGAACAGTCTGGCTGCTTTGACACTGCCTGGATTCCTGTATACATCTGAAGTTGTTCCAATCTGGAGGATTCTGCCCTCATCAAGTATAATGATATTGCCACCCAGTTTAAGCGCTTCTGAGGGTTCAGTCGTGGTATAAACAACAATCGCCTCTTTTTTGTTGAAAATGGTCTGGAGTTCTTCTAAAAGTTCTTCTCTGAGTTTGTAATCAAGGTTGACAAGGGGTTCATCTAAAAGTAGCAGCTCAGCATCCTTTACAAGGGCACGGGCAATTGCAAGGCGCTGCTGCTGCCCGCCTGAGAGCTCTCCAGGAAGGCGGTCCAGCATACTTTCCAGATGAAGGAGTCCTGCAACCTCCATCACCCGCTCTTTTACCATTTTTTTTGTCATTCCACTGACTTTGAGGGGAGAGGCAATATTGTTATACACAGTGAAAAAAGGGTAGTTGATAAACTGCTGATAAACCATTGCCACGCTGCGACGTCTCACCGAGACCCCGGTTAAATCCTGGCCTTTTACAATAATATTTCCTGTTGTCGGCCTGTCAAGGCCTGCCATGATCCGCAGTATGGATGTCTTGCCCGCCAGCGTTCTCCCCAGAATCACATTTTTTGACCCGGATTTAAGGGTGAGATTCAGCTCGGAGAGATGAGGCGACCCATCCACAATTTTATTGATTTTTTTAAGGGTTAATCCCATGGCTTATTTAATTTCCCCTAAATTTTTATAGAATATTCCATTTTTATAGTCGACCTTCCTGAGCAAGTCAAGAACAAAAAAAGTAAAAAAAAATAGTAAAAATAGAGTCATTCGATAAAAAACAATAAATAATGATCGAACACTCCCAGGGGAAAACATTTTAAATATTTGTGGATTTGGTATGGACAATGATGGGTGTTTTGTGTTTAATATCCCTAAAAATAGATACAGGGGGTCAGAAAATTATTTGATACCGCACGAGATGAAATATTATCAATAGTTAACCTAAAATATATGGTTGAAACATGACAGGGGAGGGACAGATAAATGGCGGATAAAAAGTATGTACTTGCAATTGATCAGGGGACAACCAGTTCAAGGGTCATTGTATTCAACAGAGCCGGTCAGATTATTCTTGTCACTCAAAAAGAGTTTCAACAGGTTTTCCCCAATCCGGGATGGGTTGAACATGATGCATTGGAGATATGGTCTTCCGTGCAGTCTGTTGTGAATGAAGCGCTTGCCCATAAGGATGTAAAGGGAAGTGATATTGAAACTGTGGGGATTACCAATCAGCGTGAAACCACTGTTGTGTGGGATAAGCATACAGGGATACCCGTATACAATGCCATCGTATGGCAGTCCCGGCAGACTGCTGATATCTGCAAAGCGCTTATCCGGAAAGGGCTTGACCAGGAGTTCAGGCAGAAAACCGGTCTTTTGATTGATGCCTATTTTTCAGGCACAAAGGTGAAATGGATTCTTGACAATGTTCAAGGCGCCAGACAGAAAGCTGAAAAAGGAGACCTGCTTTTTGGAACAATTGATTCCTGGCTTGTCTGGAAGCTGACAGAGGGCAGGGTGCACATAACTGATTACTCCAATGCCTCAAGAACGCTTATGTACAATATCCATGAGTGCCGATGGGATAAAGCACTCCTTGATTATCTTGATATTCCTTCATCAATGCTTCCTGAGGTAAAATCTTCTTCAGAAGTCTATGCACATACCACGCCTGAAGTCTTTTCAGGATTAAGTGTTCCCATAGCAGGAATTGCAGGAGATCAGCAGGCAGCACTTTTCGGACAGGCATGCTTTGAAAAAGGAATGGCAAAAAATACATATGGAACCGGCTGTTTCATGGTGATGAATACAGGTGACACGGCAGTGACATCAGAGAATGGTCTTTTAACAACCATTGCATGGGGAGTGGATGGAAAAATAACCTATGCGCTTGAAGGCTCTGTTTTTGTTGCAGGATCTGCCATTCAATGGCTCAGAGACGGATTGAGAATGTTTAAGCATGCCAGAGAGTCTGAAAAATATGCGCTGGCTGTTGAAGATAGTGACGGGGTTTATGTTGTTCCTGCTTTTGTAGGGCTTGGCGCACCTTATTGGAATTCAGATGTAAGGGGGTGTGTGTTTGGCTTGACCCGGGGCAGCACCAAAGAGCATTTTATAAGGGCCACACTTGAATCCCTTGCCTATCAAAGCAAAGATGTGTTGTCAGCCATGGAACTGGATTCAAAGATTGAGATTCATAAACTCAGGGTTGACGGAGGGGCAGCTGCCAATAACATGCTGCTCCAGTTTCAAAGTGATATCCTGGGGATTGATGTGGAAAGACCCAAATGTATTGAGACCACAGCTCTTGGTGCGGCGTTCCTTGCAGGGATTGCCACAGGTTTCTGGAAGAACAGAGAAGATGCGGCTTCAAGCTTTGCAAGTGATGAAATATTCACTCCTGAAATGGATAAAAACAGGGTTTTAAATTATTACCAGGGATGGCAGAGCGCTGTTACAGCCTCCATGGGGTTTGAAGGCAGGAAGAATCTGGAAAAATCCTGATCCACAGACGATATAAATGATTATTTAAATGGAGAAAAAAAGATGACCGTAACTTTAATACCTGTTGACAGGCAGGCACGGATTCAAAAACTGATCAAGGAAAAAGGGATATTAAAGGTCACTGAGTTAAGCAGGATGTTTGGTGTCACAGAGCTGACCATCCGCCGGGATTTTGATGTTCTTGAAAAAAAAAACGTACTGGATCGGACCCATGGAGGCGCTGTTTTACGCCGCCGTGTTAAACAGGAAGTTCTCTATGCTGAAAAGAATCTTAAATACAATGATCAGAAAGAAAAGATAGGGGTTGCAGCAGGTAAGATTGTGGAATCCGGTGACACACTTCTTATCAATACAGGTTCAACCAATACACAGGTTCTAAGACATCTGCCGGATAAAAGCCTCTGTGTGATTACAAGTAATGCAAATGCACTTGTTGAAATTGAACATCCTGAAATTAAAGTGATTTTAACAGGAGGACAATTCAGAAGAGAGTCCAACTCTCTGATTGGTGACTTTGTCCATACCCTACTTAAAAATGTGTGTGGAAGTAAAACCATTATTGGTGTTGACGGTGTCAGTGTGGGATTTGGTTTGACAGCGCTTTTACAGGAGGAGGCTGCAGTGGCCCGTTTAATGATCGATCAGACGTTGGGACCGGTTATAGTGGTGGCAGACAGCAGTAAAATGGGGGTGGTTTCAAACTTTGTTACAGCACCTCTGGATAAGGTAGATATCATTATTACAGACGATAAGATTAAACCGGGGTTTAGAAGAGAGCTTGGAGAGAGAGGAATAGAGGTCGTTATTGCATAACCACTTAAAACGGGATTAGAGGAAAAGTTATTGTCTTGACAAATCATGTCATACATTTTAAACAGTCACGAGTCGTGTTAACTTAATAAATCAAGGGAGGATAGTATGAAAAAGCAGTTTATTCGTTTGGCAGTGACACTTTTTTTAACTTCAATTTTATTGGGTCTTCTCTCTTTTGCAGCCGTGGCAGGAGAGTGTAAAAACCGCGGGGATCTGGATGTTCGCTATTGTGATAATAACAATGATCTTGTTGCGGATACACCAGAGGATTCTTCAAAATGGCTGGATCCGAACACCCTTATATTCTCATATACGCCGGTTGAAGATCCGTCAGTGTATGAAAATGTATTTACTGAATTTATGACATATCTTTCTGAAAAAACCGGAAAGAGCGTCCGCTGGTATGGTGCGCAATCCTATGCAGCCCAGGTGGAAGCCATGAGATCAGGCAGGCTTCATGTTGCAGGTATCTCCACCGGCCCCACAGTATTTGGCGTCAACCTTGCCGGATATGTTCCGGTGGTCATTATGTGCAAGGAGAATGGAACATTTGGTTACAAGCTGCAGCTGATTACCCATAAAGACTCTGATATCAAGGAGATTAAAGACCTGAAGGGAAGAAAAGTCGCCCATGTAACCCCATCTTCCAACTCTGGCAACCAGGCGCCAAGAGCTCTTTTTTCAGATATGGGAGTCACTCCTGGAGAAGATTATGACGTTACCTATTCAGGCAAGCATGACAACTCCATCATGGGGGTTGTAAACAAAGATTATGAAGCCGCGCCTGTTGCATCAAGTGTGCTTGACAGGATGGTTGCAAAAGGCATTGTAAATAGAGATGACCTGAGAGTCATATGGGAATCCGATCCCTTTCCCACAACATCTTATGGTTTTTCAAACAACCTGGCGCCTGATCTTCAGAAAAAAATCACAGAGGCATTTATTACCTTTGACTGGAAAGGCACTGCCCTTGAAGAAGAGTTTGGCAAGCAGGCTGACAGGTTCTGCGCTATCACTTTTAAAAAGGAGTGGAAACCCATCCGAGTTATCCAGAAGGCAAATGGGACGGTTTACAGCCAGGAATCCTTACAGGGGATGAAAGTTAAAAAGAAAAAAAAGAAAAAATAGTTGTTTACACTTTTTTTCAGCCTGCTCTTTACTGTTTTTTAAAGGTAAAGAGCAGGCTGGTTTTGATGGGATTAAAAATAAGGTTCAGGATCGGTGCATATGCTTAAAATAAGCGGTCTTACAAAGATTTATAATAAGGGTGTAAAAGCCCTTGCCGGAATTGATTTTGAGATTAACAAAGCAGAGGTCATCACTGTCATCGGATCATCAGGTGCTGGAAAGAGTACCATGATACGCTGTATCAACCGATTAATCGAGCCCACAGAAGGGAGTATTATCTTAAAGGATCTTGAGATCACCACCCTTGGCAAGCGGGGGTTAAGGATGGCAAGAAGGCGGATGGGAATGATTTTCCAGGAGTATAACCTTGTGGATCGTTTGACTGTGATGGAAAATGTATTGTCAGGACGACTGGGATACGTCAGCTTCTGGCAGGCCCTGCGCAGGAATTATGCAGCAGATGATGTTTCGGCTGCATATGAACTCCTGGACAGGGTGGGTTTGATGGATTTTGCAGATTCAAGGGCAGATGAGCTGTCAGGGGGTCAGCGGCAGCGTGTCGGCATCGCAAGGGCTTTGATGCAGAGACCTGATCTGCTTCTGGTTGATGAACCGACAGCCAGTCTTGATCCAAAAACATCAAGGCAGATAATGCGTCTGCTGTCCGAACTTGCCAAAGAGAGAGGGACACCCGCTCTTGTCAATATACACGATGTGAGCCTTGCGAATACATTTGCAGACCGTATTATCGGACTTGCGGGCGGCAGAGTCGCTTTTGATGACACCCCAGATAAGGTGACCCCTGATGTGCTGACCTCTATTTACGGCGAGGAGGATTGGAGCACCACTATCAAAAAGGCAGAGGATGATAATGGGCATGACCGTGTAAAATCAGAAAATGAAAAAGAGACTTTGACCCCATGAGTTATCCTTCAACCTGGAGTCCACCCACATTTTTTGCAAACAGAAAGGTCCGTTTCTTAACTTCTGTCGCAGTCGCTGTCTATATTATTCTCTCAATTTTTACCCTGGATGCTGACTGGGCAAGGACAGCGAAGGGAATCCCCCGTGCCATGGATATATTTGCAAGGATGTTTCCGCCGGATTTAAGCCGCTGGAGTCTTCTTTCACGGGGTGTTATGGAGAGTGTACAAATGGCGTTTGCTGCCAGTTTTTGCGGGATGATCATTGCCATTCCTGTGGGTGTGTGTGCAACCAATAACCTTGTTCCAAAACCGCTTTACTACTTTGGAAGAGCCTTTCTCGGCATCAGCCGCACATTTCACGAGATCATTGTTGCCATTTTTTTTGTCAAGATTTTTGGATTTGGACCGTTGGCAGGGGTTTTAACTCTGATTGTTGCCAGTTTCAGTTTTATCGGAAAGATGATTGCAGAAGATATAGAGAATATGCCTCCGGGCAAGCTTGAGGCCATTAAAACCACAGGAGCCAGTTTTCCAAAACTTCTGCTCTATGCGGTTCAACCCCATGTTCTGCCAAGATATATTGGCGTGTCCATTTACAGGCTGGATGCAAATATCCGCCACTCAACCGTGGTGGGCATTGTGGGTGCGGGTGGTATCGGTCAAACCCTGGCAGCCAGTTTTTCACGATATGATTACGGCTTCAGCCTCACCATCCTGATGACCATCGCCTTCCTGGTGTTTGCAGGAGAATTCTTCAGTAACTGGGTAAGGGGCAGACTGCGATGAACCCATCTTTTAAAAAAAAATACCCTGAAATCTGGAAACGGTTTACACCCCGCCAGACAGTTGCAAGATTTGCCAGTTATCTTTTTATCATATTCATTGCTGTCTGGTCTGTGAGCAATCTGAATATTCCATGGTTCTATTTTTTAGATGCACATGTCCAGGCTTTAGATCTCTTTTCCAGGATGTTTCCACCGGACTGGTCTTTTTTCGGGAAAATTACTGATGCCCTTTTAGAGACGCTGCATATTGCAACCCTGGGAACAGTTTTTGCAGTTTTGCTGGCTTTTCCAACGGCCATAATATCTGCCAGAAATACAACCTTTAACAGTACAGTCTGGCTGATAGGCCGTTTTATTCTTGTGATATCCAGATCGGTCAATACCGTTGTGTGGGGACTGCTATTTGTTGCCATATTTGGTCCTGGGCCGCTGGCCGGCATCTTCTCCGTTGCAGCCCGTTCAATCGGTTTTGTGGGTAAGCTGATAGCAGAGGCAATCGAAGAGATAGATCACGGTACTGTGGAGGCCATTGCAGCAACAGGGGCTTCACAACCCAAGGTCCTGCTCAAGGGAGTCCTGCCCCAGGTGATGCCGGTGATTTTCGGTACCATTATCTACCGGTGGGATATTAATATAAGGGAGTCCACTGTGCTGGGATTTGTCGGGGCCGGTGGAATCGGAATCCTGCTCTACTCATCGATTAATCTTTTTGCCTGGCATGAAGTCTCTGTCATGCTGATTTCTATTTTTGGTGTTGTGATTGTGAGTGAATATCTTTCAATTAAGGCAAGGGCTAAAATTACATGATAAAAAGTGAGGTATAACAATGCAGCCAGTTACCCTGTTTCCAAAAGAGAAAAAAAAATTAATAGCGTATGTTCTCACTGATATTGATGATACCATCACCCATAATGGAAAAATCCCTGCCTGCGCTTATAGAGCACTTGAAAAGCTTGATAAGGCTTGCATAAAAGTCATCCCCATTACAGGAAGGCCTGCCGGGTGGTGTGATCATATTGCCAGGATGTGGCCTGTTCAAGGTGTTGTCGGTGAGAACGGTGCGTTCTACTTTGCCTATGATGAACATGCAAAAAAGATGATTCGCCGTTATTTTAAAACAAACCAGCAGCGGCGGCAGGACAAACAGAGACTTGCAGTGATAGAGAAAAAAATCCTGCATCAGGTGCCTGGATGCATTGTTTCAGCAGACCAGCCATACAGGGAAGCGGATCTTGCCATTGATTTTTCAGAGGATGTTAAACCGCTTTGTAAAACAGATATCAATCGAATTGTTGATATATTTGAAACGGGTGGTGCCACTGCAAAAATCAGCTCCATCCATGTAAACGGCTGGTTTGGAGATTATAATAAACTGAGCATGACAAAAATATTTTTCAGGGAAATTTTTAACAGGAATCTTGATCAGATAAGGGAAGACATACTTTTTTCCGGTGATTCACCCAATGATGAACCCATGTTTGAATACTTTCCCAACTCTGTGGGTGTTGCCAATGTGCTTGCCTGTAAGGATACCATGAAATTCAAACCGGCCTGGATCACAAAAGAGAAGGGCGGTTTTGGTTTTGCACAGCTTGCCGATGTTCTTCTGAAATGATTTTCATGAATGAGTGCTGTATGGCAGCAGGTCAGGTTTTCGTTCAGACACTAAATAACACTAAATAACACTAAATAAGGGATGTTAAATAAAGAATATGACAAAAATCATTGCCCACAGAGGTGCCAGCAGCATCGCTCCTGAAAATACAATTGCTGCCGCAAGAAAAGCCTTTGAAATAGGTGCTGACTTGTGGGAAACAGATGTGGCAGTGACAATGGATGAACATCTGATCCTTTTCCATGATGACTCTCTTGAAAGAACAACCAATGTAAGAGAAGTTTTTCCTTCCCGCACCCATCTGGCCTATACTGAATATACTCTGGATCAGATCAGAAAGCTGGATACGGGATCCCGCTATATTGAGACGGACCCCTTTGGGGAGATTAAAAAAGGGAACCTGACAAGAGAGGAGCTTTTGTCATTTAAGGCAGAAAAAGTGCCAACACTTGAGGAGGCACTTCTGTTTACACAGGAAAAACAGTGGAAGGTGAATCTGGAGCTTAAAAAACTTCCCCGGAGATTTAAAGATTTTCCTGTTCCGCAAAAAGTAATTGAGATGATCAAAAAAACAGGGATCAAATCCAAGCAGATCATTATCTCATCATTTAATCATAGATGGCTTGAGAGGGTTCACTATATGGCGCCTGAGATTGAAATCCAGGCGTTGATCGGGTATTCCAATACACAACCCCTTGACTGGGGGGACTTCTCCTTTGATATATACAATGCACAAAGCACTCTGATTGACGAGCAGCAGATTAAAACTGCCAGGGAAAAAGGAAAAAAGATTAATCTGTTTACGGTCAATAGAATTGAAGAGATGAAAAGATTTATACGACTGGGTATTGATGGTATCATAACGGATTATCCCCAGCTTTTAAAATCAAAATGAGATTTCTTCAAACCATTCACAGATAAGCATTTTACCTGATTTTAATGCATGACTCTTTATCTGCTGCAGCATTAGGCCTGTCCCTGTGGTTTTTTAAACCAGTTGAACACCATTAAACCGGCAAGGAGTATTGCGCAAACAGGCTGGAGACCATGGGGTATTATTTTAGATGCCTGTCCCACAACCGCTTTTGCTTCTATACCCATAAAGATATACAGCCAGTCAACAAAAAAGCCCATTCCAAGAGAACAGATGGCGATCGTGGTCAGATAGATAATCAGGGCTTGGGTATTAAATATATTTTTTACCACATTAATTGTCGCCATATTGGTTGCAGGGCCGGCCAGTAGAAAAACAAGTGCGGCTCCGGGATTCAATCCCTTTAAAATTAATGCTGCGGCAATGGGTGTAGAGGAAGTGGCACACACATACATGGGAATACCAGCTCCCAGCATGACCAGCATGGATAAAAAATTGTGTTCACTGGCCCAGATGGTTATATCTTCAGGGAAAAAGAAACTAATAATACCGGCAATAAAAATACCGATCATAAAGGGTCTGGTAATTTCTGAGAGCAGATCACCAAAAGCGTATTTCATCCCTGATATAAATCTTGAGAACTCTTTTCTGCCTTTAATGGATACAACTGTATCCTCTGGTGTGGTACAGCCTCATGTGCTGCCTGGTTTTACCTCTTCAGGGCTGTTGTTTTGAGTTTGAAAAGCCTGCGGGTCTGTATCTATTTGTTTCTCTTTTTTATCAAGAAAGTTTGCTGCAATTCCAGTTGTAACAGCAGTTATAAAACCTGCAAACGGTCTTACAATTGTCATTAGAGGATCCAGCATTGCCCAGGATACCGCAATGGAATCCACACCCGTTTCAGGAGTTGCAATCATGAATGACAGAGCGGCTCCCCTGTTAGCTCCCTGTTTTTTTAAACCTGTGACCACAGGTATGACACCGCATGATCACAAAGGTATTGGGATGCCAAAGAGGGTGGAAAGAAAAACAGGTTTAACGCGGCCGGTTCCAAGATATTTTTTTATTTTATCCGTTTTAAAAAAAATATAGAGCAGTCCTGCAACAAAAAATCCAAACAGCATGAATATGGATACATCAAGATAAATGTGCCATACTTCAGCGAGAATTTCGTATATAAAAGTCATATCAGTCGTTTATTTTTGAGGAACTCTTTTTTTAAAATATTACATCATTCAAACAAGGTCATCCGCCATCAATGAGTACT
>CAYZCC010000032.1:1473-14423 GCA_964476805.1 uncultured Desulfobacula sp. | reverse complement strand
ATACCCTACGCTCTTATAACTGGTTTTATCAATACGCTAATCCATATCCTGATCCAGGGGGTAAACAGGTCTTCTTAAATATTGATACGCCAGCAGCTCATTTCGTGATGTTGTCACACCCTCACCATCACAATGCAGTGTGGCTTTCCCGATGGAGGCAAAACCTGCCCTGTAATGGATACGCGATTTTAAAAGCAGGTATTTTTCATGTTCCGGCTGGATGCCGACAGAGGTAAACACACCTGTGTCCCAGGGTTCATGATGCAGAGATACAACCACTAATTTTATCTTTCCAGTATCAAACAAAGCGGTGGGTCCCATATTCACTTTAACTCCGGTATACATGGGGCCGTGAACCGTCCACTGTCCGTCAGTCAGGACTTTTACCCTGCCTTCAATTTCAAGGGGTCTGTTTTTAAAACCCAGTGATTCAATGGATATCTTTCCACCCAGAGGGAGTTTTATCTTTGCACCAATACCCGCTTTCTGCATCCTGTTTACTGCTTCTGGATCATATATTGCTGCCACGGCAACACCATCCAGCCCCTGCTTCATGATCTCTGCAATTACAGCCATGACATCCTGGGTGCCTCCTGAGCCGCAGTTATCTTCATGGTCCAGAAGAATAACAGGGTGGTCGGTAAGTTTTCTGGCCCGGTTGATGGAGTCTTTGAGCTGGCCGGAATAATAAATCAGCTCAGACTTTTTTTGCCATGCAAGGTCTGCAATTTCCCGGGCTTTCACTTCAGCCTGTTCTCTATTGTTATCTGTCACAACGAGTGTGCTTACCCCTGCATCAGGCATGTCAGAAAGGGGAAATCCTCCAAAAAAAGTGGCTGCAAGCAATGACTCCTCTTTCTCAGCCAGACGGCAGGCTTTGATAAAAGAATTTACCGGCGGATCATCTGTTCCCTGCTTCAGTGTATGGGAAAGAAGGGGTAGCTGCACCCTTGCCATCACAGGAATGCACTTTCCCTCCAGACTGGCTATCACAATTTTTCCGATCTGCCGCCCAACCTCGTACATATCCACATGGGGATATGTTTTATAACCGATCAAAGCGGTGCAGTGATCCACCATTTTCCGGGTAAGGTTACAGTGGAAATCACAGGTAACCGCAATGGGAAGATCCGGGGAGATTGATCTGATTCTCTCCAGCAGGGTGCCTTCGCCGTCCATGGTGTTTTCACTGACCATGGCGCCATGCAGATCTAAGAGTGCAAGATCACACCCTGCATCAATGGATTCAAGAATTGCATCTGACATCTTCATATAAGCATCAGCAGTTACAATACCGGAAGGCATGGCTTCTGCTGCCACAGGGGTGACTATGTCAGCGCCTGTTTTTTTTGCAAGGTCAATATATGCTGCCATTGGCATGCCGGTATTTTCATATTTTTCCAATGCTTTTTTCCCAAAATAGGCGCCCCAGTTTTCAAACCGTTTCCAGTCTGTTACTATGGGTGAAAAAGTATTGGTTTCATGTTTCATCATGGCAATAACGATTTTCATTTTCGACTCCAGACGCTTTGAAAATTATTGTAAACTCTTTTTTAACTCCTCCAGGGTTTGTTCCGGAATATTAAAAGAGTGTTTCTTTGCAGGAAATACCCCTTTTTGCACCTCATTTTTATAGGCTTTCATGGCATCAATAATGATGGGTCTTATTTTTGTATACTGCTTCACAAATTTGGGTACAAACCTGTCAAACAACCCAATCATATCGTGGGTGACAAGCACCTGTCCATCCACCCTGCTGCCTGCACCGATTCCAATAACAGGAACATTCACAGCCTGTGCGACAATCTCTCCAAGAGGCGCTGGAACCGCTTCAAGGATCATGGAAAAAACACCGGCATCTTCAAGCGCTTTTGCATCATCAACAATACGTCTGGCCGCCTTGGCATCCTTTCCCTGCATTTTAAATCCGCCCAGTGCACTTGCAGTCTGAGGGGTCAGTCCGATATGACCCTGGACAGGAATGCCTGCTTTAACAATCGCTTCAACTGTCAGGGCAAAATCAACACCCCCTTCAAGTTTGACAACATCACACCCGCCCTCTTTCATTAACCTGCCTGCATTGACAATGGCTTCACGAATGGAGGTATTATAACTCATGAAGGGCATATCACCCACAACAAGGGCATTTTTACAACCCCGCATGACGGCTTTAATGTGGTGTATCATATGTTCCATGGTCACCTCAACCGTACCATCAAGCCCCATGACCACCATGCCAAGGGAGTCTCCCACCAGGACAATATCTGCCCCGGCTTCATCTGCCATTAACCCAAAAGGGTAGTCATAGGCAGTCATCATGGTGAGTTTTCTGCCATCTTTTTTAGCCTGTTTAATATCCTGAATTGTAATTTTTTGATCATCCATTGTGAGCTACTCCTTGTAATTTTGTTGCATTGTTTTAATAAGTGCTGTCAAAGTCTGGTTCACAGGAACCTGGATTCCTTTTTTTTTAGCCATCCGTACAATGGCACCATTGATTGCATCAATTTCAGTCTGCCGTCTGTTATCCACATCCTGTCCCATGGATGAGCGGTTGGGGCTGGTTGCCCTGGCAACCTTAAATACCTGATCAGCAATATCGTGGGGCAGTTTTACCCCGTTGGCAAGCGCCACATCGCAGCTCTCCTGCACAGCAGAACGAACCAGTTCACCTGTGGGAGAAATATCAACTATATTGCCGTTTTTTACGCCTGTCAGGGCGGTGATGGCATTGATCCCTACATTGATGATCAATTTTTTCCAGACAGTCAGATGAATATCTCTCTCTATTACCGTATCAATACCTGCCTGGCAGAATATTTTTTTGATTTCTTCAAGCCGGCTGCTTTTTTTTTGGGACCACATGCCTAACGTTGTAAGTCCAACTCCTGCATGGCGGATAAACCCCGTTGCCAGAACTGTTGCGCCGTGGGATGTTGTTCCTGCGATCACCCGGTCAGGATCCACAATCTGTGAGATTTGATCGGCATTCCCCATTCCGTTTTGCAGGGTCAGCACCCGACCGCTTTTTTTCAAACATTTTAGGGCTTGATATGCTGCCTGCTTTGTCTGTGTGGATTTTACAAAAATAATGACAAGATCGGATGGCGGGGCATCATCTACAACGGTTGATGCCTTAATATCCACCCGGCTGACTGTCCCGGCAGATTCAACTTTGATTCCCGCTGAATTTAAGGTGTTGACATGCGCCTTCCAGATATCGATGAGAAAAACATTCTCCCCGGATTTTGCCAGGAGATATCCAAAAAGACTTCCCATTGCACCGGCTCCAATAATTGTTATATTCATATTTCTCCTTTCGTCAGCTCCTCTTTGAGCGAGGAGCGAATCTGTTTTTCAGCATGATCACAAAAATTGGGGTTTGATAACAACCTTCCAGCAGCTAAGAGATCAGGTGAATGGTATCCTTTTAACAAATTGACCATACCCTTTTTCTCCAACAAATTCCACATGGTCTCCCTGCCACTGGGAGACTTTTTTACCCCTTGAATAGACTTCAACCGGCATGCCTGTCACTTCCATGCCTTCAAAGGGGGTGTAGTCGATATTCATGTGAAGTTTTTTCTGGGTAATGGTAAACTTCTGTTCAGGATCAAAAATAACGAAATCAGCATCTTTTCCAACCCTTATCGCACCTTTATTTTCCATGCCAAACATTTTTGCAGTTGAAGTTGAGAGGACATCCACCATCTTTTCAAGGGTTATTTTTCCCTTGGCAACACCTTCCGAGTGCATGAGCATTAAAAGGGTCTCAATTCCCGGGGCACCATTGGGTATCTTTTTGTAATCACCCGTGCCGTTCATATCTTTTTTGCCATTGAAATCAAAGGGGCAGTGATCCGTGGCAACCACCTGGATATTGCCTTTGTTGATACCATCCCAGAGAGCCGTGTTGCTCTCTTTTGTCCTGAGCGGTGGGGACATGACATATTTGGCGCCGTTAAACCCCTCTTCCTTATATCTATCTTCATCCAGGAGCAGGTATTGCGGACAGGTTTCAGCAAATACATCAACGCCTTTGTCCTGTGCCTCTTTAACCCGGGAGAGTCCCTCTTTGGAAGACAGATGAACAATATAGATTTTAGAACCGGTCATCTCCACCATCTTGGCTGCCCTGAATACGGCCTCCTCTTCAGCAATATTGGGTCTGCTTAAGGCGTGGTAATAGGGAGACATGGTTCCAGCCTTTTCAAACTCTCTGTTTAAATGATCGATTACATGGACATTTTCCGCATGAACCTGCACAAGCCCGCCATATTTTTGGGTCTCCTGGAGAAGACGTATCATGGTTGCATCATCAACACCAAAATCATACACCATAAAGATTTTAAAACTGGGGGTGCCATACTCTAAAATGGCATTTTTAATTTCATCAATAATCTCAGGTCTTGGGTCAGTAATTGCGGGATGGAGTGAAAAATCCACAACCGCCTGGCCCTCAGCCCACGATTTTTTTCTCTCAACGGCTTCAAGAATGGATTCACCCTTTTGCTGAATATCAAAATCAATGACACTTGTCACACCGCCGCATGCAGCAGCAACGGTACCTGTTGCATAATCATCCTGGGCAGAAGTTCCCATAAAAGGCATGGATATGTGGGTGTGGGGATCAATAGCACCTGGCAGAACATATTTGCCTGCTGCCTCCACAACCGTGTCCGCACTTTGGTCTAAATCTGTACCAATGGCTTCTATTTTGCCGTCATTCACTAAAACATCGGCAGGGTAGCTGTCGGTTGAAGTGACAATTAAACCATTTTTTATTAGCATGGACATACGCTCCTCCTTGTTATTTTATATAATTTTTAAAAGGCTGATATTTGATCCTGGTTTTCAAAGATTCATCCATTACAGCAGCATCCTGCCTTTCCCACTCTTTGGGCATCTCTTTAAAAGTGATCAAATCCTTGACAGGACAGACAAAGCTGCAGATCATACAGCTTAAACATTTATCCTCAATTAAAACAGGTTGCCTTTTTTCCTCATCCCACTCAAGGGCAAACCCGCCTGCATCTTTACAAACCGTGTAACACTGGCCGCAGCCAACACACTTTTCAAGATCATAAACAGCGCATCCCTGTCTTTTAAGATCAAACTGGTCCGTGGTTTTTAAATTACCAAGGGCTTTGCCAACAAGATCTGATAGTTTTGCAACTCTTTTTTCCACCATGAAATCGCTCAAGCCTTCGATCATATCTTCAACAATATCATACCCATAATGAATAATGCCTGTTGTTACCTGTACAGTTGAAGATCCAAGCAGGATATACTCCAGTGCATCGATCCATGTTTCGATACCGCCGATACCAGACAGCGGCAGAGACAGCTCTTCACACTTTGCCATATCTGAAATAAATCTCAGGCCAATGGGTTTAATGACCGGTCCGGATGTCCCTGAGTTGGCGCTGAGTCCAAAGACATTTGGAGTGGGCATCAGCCCCGCCGTTTTTGGCATAAACAGCAGGCTCTGTCATATCGGTTATGTTGGGGGTCATTTTTGCTATTACCGGTATGGAGACACACGCTTTGACAGTGGCTGTGAATTTTTCAATGAGATCAAAGGCTTTGCCCACATGGTGACCCGCACCCTCCACAGACATATGGGGGCATGAAAAATTGAGTTCCAGCATATCCGCCCCATTATCTTCAGATGCGCTGGCAAGATATGCCCACTCATCATTGGAAAACCCCATTATGCTTGAAATAAGCACATGGCCGGGATATTTTTTCTTTAAATATAAAAAATCAGCCAGATTGTCTTTTAAAGGTCTGTCTGAAATCATTTCAACATTCTGAAGTCCCACAAGTTTTTTGCGGCCGTAATCAAATCCATGCATACGCGGGGAAGGATGAATGATCGGCATAGTATCAGAATTCAAGGTTTTGAAAACAACACCCCCCCAGCCGGCATCAAAGGATCTTGCAACCATTTCAGCACTGTTGGACACCGGTGATGAAGAGAGAAGGAATGGATTCTTAAAATGGACTCCGCAAAAATCAATGGACAAATCAACACTGTTTTTATTCATCACTGCCCCTCCTCTCTTTTAAATAGTTGTCCATGGAAATGGCTGCAGTCTTTCCATCCTGGACTGCATTGACAACCAGAGATGGACCCCTGACGATATCGCCCCCTGCAAAAACTGCCTTATTCGAAGTCCGGCAATCATCAAGCGATGCTTTAATAAGGTTTTTGTCATCCACATGAACTCCTGGATACAATTCACTGGAATGATCAAATGCTTTATTGCCAATGGCTTCCACAACAAGATCAACATCAAGGTCCCACTGGGAACCCTCGATTTCTACTGGAAACCTTCTGTTTGAGCTGTCCGTCTCCGAAAGCCTGGTACGGACCAGTTTTATTCCGGTTAACCTGCCGTTTCCATCTGTAATATACTCCTGCGGCTGGTTAAGAATCATAAAGTGGACATTATTTTCCAGGGTTTCAAAAAGTTCATCTTTTTCAGCAGGCATCTGGCAGAAAGAGCGCCTGTAAATAAGATAGACATCACTGGCCTGATATTTTGATGCCACTCCTGCACAATCCATGGCAACAGATCCGCCACCGATCACAGCCACTTTTTTGTTTTTAACCTGGTTGTTTAAAATATCCATAGTTTCAGTGTGGGCATCTGACAGGAATTTAACGGAGTTATAAACTCCCTCTGGCTGTTCTTTAAGGATAGTGGCTGCATCCCAGAGACCGGTTGCTATAAAAACAGCTTTAAATCCTTTATTAAGCAAATCTTCAGCTTCACCAGGGTTTTTTATGTCACAGTTGCACTCTAATTTCACCCCAAGGTATTGAATGTCCTCAAGTTCCCGTGAGAGAGTATCACTGCTGAATCTATAGGATGGAACCCCATTGCGCAAAACACCGCCAGGCTCCGCTGCCTTTTCAAAAACAGTCACCTGATAGCCTTTTTTGGCAAGCTCAGCACCACAGCTCAATCCTGCAGGTCCTGATCCAATGACAGCCACCTTTTCAAGCAGAGGTTCCGGTGGATCAAACACTTGAAAATGAATCTTCTTGCCGTGCCTGACCAGGAATTCCTGAATTTTGCCAATTCTGATGGGGCGGTCCAGCTCAGATGAGCAGCACTCTTTTTCGCAAAGTTTTGAGGTGGGACATAAAATGCCACAGGCACCCCCCATGATGTTGTTCTCTTTTATGGTACGGATGGCACCTTTTATATTTTTTAATTTAAATTTTCTGATAAATTTACCAGGGTCTGTATCGGCTGGACACCCTTTGGAACAGGGTGCATCATGACACAGAAGACACCTGTCTGCTTCTGCTGCTGCCTGGCTGTAATCAAACCTTTTATCCATAAACAGCCTCCGTTATTATTATGAATATTCCGCGCTTTTTGATACAAAAACGCCTGTGCTTTCGGCTTCCTGATCTGCAACTGTTAACGCTTTATCAAGGATATGCACGGATTTATCAATCTCCTCTTTGGTAATAATCAGAGGCGGTGCAAGTACAAGATTATCATACCACGGAAGAAGATAGAGACCGTTATTCAGACATTCACCTGCGACTTTTGCAGTCATGAGAGGGGCACCTGTAATTTTGTCTTCCTTTATATTAAAGGGTTCTTTGGTTTTCCTGTTTTTGACAAGTTCAAATCCCCACAGATGTCCTATTCCCCTTACATCACCGATGCTTTCATGGCGGTCTGCCAGTTTGTAGAGCGCATTTTTCAGATATTCACCGCCTTCACGGATACGACCTGAATCACTCAATTTTTTATATTCAGCAATTGCAGGTGGTATCGCTGACAGACACAGCGCATGGTATGCATAGGTGTGACCATGGCAGAACATTTCATCTTCAAAAAAGTGGGCAACCTTATCGTTTGCTGCTGTTATCCCAACAGGGGTATATGCCGAGGTGCAGCCTTTTGCGGTTGTCATGATATCAGGTACGATATTCCAGTGATCCACTGCAAATTTTTCTCCTGTTCTGAACCACCCTGTCATGACTTCATCAGCTATTAACAGGACATTGTTGTCATCACAGATTTTTCTGAGCATGGGAAAGTATTCCGGCGGCGGTACGATTCTGCCATTGGTTCCGACAACAGGCTCCACAATCATTGCCGCGACATTGCCGTCTTCTTTCATCATGTAGTCCACATATTTTGCACATTGAATACCACATTCAGGATATGTCTGCCCAAAGGGACAGCGGTAGCAGTAGCAGTCCGGCGCAAAATGGACGCCTTCAACTGTATACCTCGCCCGTTCTGTGAGTATCCGCCTGGGATCACCTGTAAATGCCATCCCTGCAGGTGTGGCCCCATGAAAAGAGTGATATCTTGAAAGAATTTTATATCTCGGTGCCTGTGATTGACGGGTCATCACCAGTGCACCGTCATTTGCCTCTGTACCGCTTGTGGAAAAAAAGAGTTTATTCAATCCTTCAGGCAGCATTGACTGTATGGCTTCCACAGCTTCCACTGCCACCTGTGAAACAAATCCCGGTGCGATGTAGGGAAGCTTTTCAGCCTGTTTGACAATGGCTTCAATAATTGCCTGATTTTTATGCCCGAGGCTGGAACATATCAGCATGGACGAAAAATCAATATACTCCTTTCCATTATGGTCATAAAAATAGACCCCTTTTGCATCTTTAATCATCAGTGGGGATTTCCAGGAACTTTGACGGCTCCATGTCCCGAATGTGTTTCTGGCTAATGTTTTTATTTTATCTTGAGTGGTACCCATATATAAAATCCCTCCTTAAATATTTTCTAAATGCTGTTTATTTTTTTTTGACGCACGTTATGTTTTTTCCCCAGTATTTTAAGGGCAGAAGCAACTTCCGGCTGCGATTTTATCTTTTTTGAAGCCGCTGTATAGTAATCCAGAGATCTTTGCTCCATTCTCCTGACTGTTTCAAGCACTTTTTTCCCATCCATCCCCTCTGCTTCCTGTTTTTCCAGGCAGAAAGGGGTTCTGAAAAAATCTTGAATCGGCTCTAAAATCATCTCTGTTACATTCTCTCTTCTTGTTCTCTTTATAGTAACAATGTTTTTTTTACTCTCTTTGATAAAAGATTCAAACAGGGATTTTAGCTCAGCACACGCCTTGTTATCAACGGCATCGGAATAGAAGGCACTATCCTGGGTTTCAATCTCTTCTGCAAAGGTTAATATACTTCCAAAGCCTGTTAACGGCATTTTACAGTTCTCCTTATAATAAAAAGCGATCCCCCCTTATGAGACGACAGCCCTGATCATTTCATTTGATAAATTATGGGTTAGAACCATCGTTCTATTACCACTTTGTTATCAGTAAAAAACTGGAATATCTCCTGTCCATGTCCTTTTACATCTCCGAACATTGAGTTGCCGGCACCCCCAAAGGGGAAAAAACTCATAGGCGCCGCAATACCGATATTCACACCCACCATTGATGGGAGCACTTCATATTTGAATTTTCTGGCATCGCTTCCGCTCCCAGTATAAATGGATGCCGCATTGGAAAGACCACGCGTGTTGACAAGCGCAATCACTTCATCAAGGTTGCTGCACCTGACTATGGAAACCACCGGTCCGAAAATCTCTTCCTTTGCAATGGTCATATCCGGAGTCACATGATCAAAAACAGTGGGGCCAACAAAAAAGCCGTCGGGATATCCTTCAACCTTGCAGTCTCTTCCATCCAGAAGAAGGGTGGCTCCCTCTTCAATCCCTTTTTCAATATACCCTAAAACCTTCTCTTTCTGGGCAGCACTTCCCACAGGCCCCATGCCTGTCTGCTGGTCAAGGCCGTCACCTACCGCTATCTGCCGGGCTGAAAAAACAAATTTTTCAACAATTTCATCTGTTTTACCGCCGACGGGTGCGAGGATTGATCCTGCAAGGCATCTTTGTCCGGAGCAGCCGTAAAATGATGAAACCAGTGAAGGCATTCCTTCATCAACATCTGCAGTTGGCATGACTGCAATAATATTTTTTGCTCCTCCCAGGGACTGGACTCTTTTACCTGTTTCGCCACATCGTTTATAAATATACCTGGCAGTCGGTGTGGCGCCAACAAATGAAACCCCTTCAATATCTGGATGATCAAGAATACCGTTCACCACATCATGAGCGCCGTGTACCATATTGAGAACACCTTCGGGCAGTCCGATTTCCTCGACAATCTCCATGATTTTAGCCTGGGTCATTGGGACTTGTTCTGATGGTTTTACAATATAGGTGTTTCCAGCCACAATTGCATAGGGCAAGAACCACCAGGCTACCATTGCAGGAAAGTTGTAGGGTACAATGGCAGCAAATACCCCCATGGGCTGACGATGACCATAGCAGTCAATACCCGTGGCAATATCTTCCAGAGTATAGCCGGTCATCAGTGTGGTAACACCAGTGGCATGCTCAACATTTTCAATCATACGCCTGACTTCACCCCGTGCCTCATCAATGACCTTGCCCTGTTCTGTGGTAAGAATTTTAGCGATCTCTTCAAAATTCTCTTCAAACGCCTCTTTTAAACGGAAAAGATATCTGGCTCTTGTTAAAGGCGGCGTTTTCCGCCATACCGGGAAAGCTGCTTTTGCTGCGGCAACAGCATCATCAACGTCTGCCTGATTACCATATGGTACCACCGCTATTTTTTCACCTTTGGCTGGATTCCATACATCTCCTGTGACAGTTGAATGTGCATCCACCCACTCATCATTAATGTAATTTTTTAATAGGGGTACACTCATTTAACGACTCCTGTTTTTTAAAATTAATATGTTTTTTTTGAATAGACCTCTTTTATTGACATATTGTTCTCTTTTGTTGATAAATTATTTTCAAGATCAATGATATGATCAAGCATCTCAGCATAGGCCATATCCTCATCTCTTCTCTTTACTGCCTGATAAATTTTTTCATGTGCTTCCAGCACAATTTTCAGATAGTCGATTCCAACCTGATAAATTTCTTTATAATCCAATACGATATCCTCTATAAAATCCATCAGCAGTCCAATAAGAGGATTATTTGTCTCTTCTGAAATTTTGATATGAAATGCGATTTCACAATCCAGTAACGCTTTATAATTATTATCATTCAGATGTTTGCTTGCCGCATCGTTCAACTCTTTTAATTTAAGAATATTTTTATCTGACATGTTTTTTGCAGCCAGTCTGGCAGAGTTGGGTTCAATCAGTCTTCTCACCTGGGAGAGATCCTTTATGGAGAGGTTTTTAAAATAGAAATAGTTTAAAAGGCTGAGTTTGGTAATCTGTGAATCCACTTCAATAATAAAAGAGCCCCCACCCATTCCTTTGCGTATCTCAAGAAGCCCCATATGCTCCAGGGCACGCAGAGACTCCCTTAAAGTCTGCTTGCTGATGTTAAACTGCTTAATCATGTCATTTTCACTGGGAAGTTTATCTCCCGCAGTCAGCCTGCCTGCAAGTATGGCCGTATGGATCTGATGGATAATCTGTTGTGTAATACTGTTTTTCTGGATTTCAGAAAACACGCTGCTCTCCTTTTAAAATATTTTATTTTAATAATAATACTGATATTAGAATAGATGTCAAGAATAAATATTATAGAATTAGAAAATTACTTGACTTTAATTTTTATATTGGATAGTGCTTTTCAAAAAGAGTATTGAAATTTTTTATTAACTGAAAATAGAGTACCAGGGAGATTTTAATGTCAAGAAAAGTGAAGTGTGCCCATATTCAGATGTCCAATGCGTTGGCAGATGGGAGTATTGCCCAGATAAAACAGGCGATGATTGAAAAACATCTGCCCTATATTAAAGAAGCTGGAGAAAAAGGTGTCCATATTTTATGCCTCCAGGAGATATTTTATGGCCCCTATTTTTGCTGTGAGCAGGATATTAAATGGTATGAATCAGCAGAACCCGTACCTGGTCCGACAACGGACCTCTTGAGCGAATATGCAGCAAAATATAAAATGGTCATTATTGTACCGGTCTATGAAGTAGCCATTGAGGGTATTTACTATAACACAGCGGCTGTGATTGATGCCGATGGCAAATATCTTGGTAAATTCAGAAAAATTCAGATCCCCCATACATGGCCGGGGTTTTGGGAAAAATTTTATTTTAAACCGGGAAATCTTGGATTTCCAGTGTTTGACACCCGATATGCAAAAATAGGAATTTTTATATGCTATGACCGCCATTTTCCTGAATGCGCAAGGGTGCTTGCCTTGAACGGTGCAGAAATTTTGTTTAACCCCTCTGCAACAACAAAAGGTAAATCCCAGTATTTGTGGGAGCTTGAGCAGCCGGCCCAGGCGGTTGCCAACGGTGTTTTTATAGGTGCCAATAACAGGGTTGGATTTGAAAAACCGTGGGAGTTTGGCGAATTTTACGGCACAAGCTATTTTGTTGATCCAAAAGGAGAATTCCTTGTAAAGGGAAGTGAAGATAAAGATGAACTGGTAATTGCAGATCTGGATCTTGAAATGATTCGGGAAGTGAGAGATGGATGGCAGTTTTTCCGGGATCGAAGACCTGAAATGTATGAAGATATCAGCAGGCATCTTCCTTAAGCCAAACACGGATGTAAATGAATTTTAATTTTTGAAAGGAGCTTGTATGAGCGCACAGGAAACAGAAGAGAAAAAAGAGGGATGGATTGTATATCCCATTGGCAGTAAGCCCAAATGGCCTCTGGCTATACTGCTTGGAATCCAGCAGTATCTGACCATGTTCGGGGCCACTGTTTTAATTCCATTTATTATCGGCGGTGCCATTGGAATGCCGCCTGCACAACTTGCTTTATTAATTTCAACCATGTTTTTTGCCTCTGGTATCTGCACGCTTATCCAGCAGTCACCGCTTGGCAACCGGCTGCCTGTTATTCAGGGCGGAACGTTTTCATTTTTAGGGCCGGCATTTGCCATTATCGGCATGGTTGCAGGAAAAAAGCTGACCGG
>CAYZCC010000032.1:0-1463 GCA_964476805.1 uncultured Desulfobacula sp. | reverse complement strand
AGATTCAGATACAGGAGCTTGCCGCTGCTGTCATGATTGCCTCAGTGGTAGAAATATTTCTTGGGTATACTGGGATAATCGGTAAGGTGAGAAGGCTGGTCAGTCCCATTACCATAGGGCCTACAGTGGCAATGATAGGTCTGGCGCTTTTTTCAATCGGCGCGCCATGGATGGCGACAAACTGGCATATCTCCCTGATTACCCTGATTGCACTTGTTCTCTATTCTCAGGTTTTTTCCATAAAATCCAAAGTGTTTATGCTGTTCCCAGTCCTTCTGGCAATTCTGACAGGATGGGTAGCCGCATTGATTGGAACTGTTACAGGAATGATTTCCCCTGATAATGCAGCTTACCTGAAACCCGACCTGATTGCTTCGGCATCCTGGTTCAGTTTGGAGCCCATGATACCTTTTAAGTGGGGATTTCCTGATCTTGGCAGTTCAACCCTCTGGGCAGGTGCCATTGGCATGTTGGCTGGATATTTTACATCAATGGTGGAATCCATTGGTGATTACTATGCATGTGCCAGGATTTCTGAAGCCCCCCAACCCACTGAGAAAATGATTTCAAAGGGTCTTGGGACTGAAGGGTTAGGATGTCTGATTGCAGGTATTTTACAGACTGGAAACGGAACCACAACCTATTCTGAAAATATCGGGTCCATCGGTCTTACCAAAGTTGCCAGCCGCCGTGTAATTATTGCAGGTGCCATTGCAATGCTGCTTATTCCACTTTGTGGTAAATTTGGCGCCAGCCTTGCAACCCTGCCAAAACCGGTTGTTGGGGCCATGTTTGTGGGACTTTTTGGAATGATCGCATCCGTCGGTCTTTCCAACCTTCAGGTAGTCAACCTGAATAATTCAAGAAACCTTTTTATTATCGGTCTTGCATTTTTCTGCGGATTGAGTTTTCCATACCATTTCAATCCAATGCTTTCTGCCCAGGCGATCCCCCTCTCTTGGGGAGAAGCAGGATCTTTTGTCAATACCCTGAGCAATATTTTTCAGGCGATTTTAACAACAGGGATGGCAGTGACCGCTATTATTGCAATCACTCTTGATAACCTGCTGCCAGGTGCCACAAAGGCTGAAAGAGGTCTTGAAGCGTGGGAGCTGGATTCAACTGAAGAAGCCTGGACTGAAGCAGAAAAGAAGTGGGCTGCCATGAAAGAGGGTGAGATAAGATAGTCCTTTAAGTTACGCATTTAAGTTAAAAGATATTAAGATGTGAGAGGCGGGTTTGAACCAAATCTCACATCTTAAACTGTTTATGGAGATGAGTTTTTTTGAACAATACCATATGGTTGTAATTGGATGCCTGTTTTTCAGTATCCTTATGGGTATGACATTTTTTAACTGGCAAGAAAAACAGTGGGTAAAAAAACATTACAGTAAAGACGATATTATCGTTCTTGGATTCGGCATCACATGCTTAGGACTCTCTTCCGAAAAGGGAAGCGTTAA
>CAYZCC010000031.1:12173-14663 GCA_964476805.1 uncultured Desulfobacula sp. | reverse complement strand
ACGAGTCCCTTAAAAAAACGATCTCTGATGAATACTCATAGTTTTTCTGCAAGAGGCTCTATTATATACTATTGCACAAAAAGAACCGGTAAAAGTTCATGAATTGGCTCCCCAGCACGGACCTGAACCGCGGACCCATTGGTTAACAGCCAATTGCTCTGCCAACTGAGCTACTGGGGAGTAGTGCCTTTATAAAGGCTTGGTGAACTTATAACAACATGTTTTTTTTGTCAAGAAAAAAGCAAAAAAAAATTGACACGATTATCTTTCAGGGGTATTCTCTAATTTAATCGGCAGTAAAATATCGAAGGAGAAAATCATGGATATAAATAATTTGCAGGGTCCAGCAACATACAGCCGCTCTCTTGAAAAAACTTCACAGGTTGATAATGAACAGATTAGAGAGCAGAACCTTGAAGCATCCAGAACCGAACTTAACAGTGAAAACAGCAATACAGCTAAAAAAGCCTTTGAAGTTACCATAACACAGGAAGCACAGGATAAGCCGGCTGTACAGAATGCTGAAAAAACACCCCCTGAAACACAAACCACAACATCTGATGATCATGCGGCTCAAAACCCTGAAGCCGCTCATAGACAAAATCAGCTTGTAAATATTGTTGCCTGAGAAAAAAGCAGAACATGATCAAAGAGAATGGAATTGTAACCCGGGCAAACGATTCGGTTGCCTGGATTAAAACTGCCCGGTCTGCCTCCTGTAAATCCTGCTCTTCCAGAAAAAGCTGCGGAACTTCCGGCAGCCTTGAAGAGATGATTATTACCGTTAAAAACACCATGAACGTTGTAAAAGGCGATCATGTTATTGTGGGTCTTGAAAGCAGACCCATGCTTTTTTTAACCTTTCTTCTATATGTATTTCCCATTATTTCCTTAATTATCGGTGCAATAATAGGAGATGCGGCTGCTGTATCATTTCAAAAAGATCCTTCTCTTATTTCCATGATTACAGGATTGCTTTTTTTTTCCCTCTCATTTCTCTTTATTAGGATGAAAAACAGCTCTTTTTCAAAGGAAAAAAAATTCAAACCTTTTCTTGTCAGAAAAAAGCTTAAAACCATTCCCGGGTGTTCTTCACCATGAAATCATATTTTTTCTTGCCAAAACCACGCTGATATAATATATAGGCTGCGTAGTTGTGGGGTTATCTCATAAACTTAAACCTTTAGACAAGAGAGAAGTATTATGAAATCACAACGTGACTTGATATTAGCTCTATTCTTGATGATCATATTTCTGATCACAGGAATTGTATGCTATGCCTCTTTTTCCCCTCCTGCACCTGATGAACCCATGCGTATAATGTTTCAAACCAAGGCAGGCAAAGTATTATTCACCCATTCGGCACACTCATTTGACTATACAAACAGTTGTGAGGAGTGTCACCATTTGACAAGTTTTCCTCCAAGTTATGACTGCAGTGAATGCCATTTTAAAGAGGGAGATCCCCTTATGCTGTCAAGGGAAGATGCCCTTCATGAGCAGTGTATAGAGTGTCACAATCACATGGGTGCAGGCCCGGTTGAATGTGATTCGTGTCATACATTGTAGCGAACCATGCAAGTTCTAAAGCTTCTATAAAACAGGGATTTATCATGATTAAAAGAGCTTTTTTTTCATTACTAAAACCGGGATTCAACTATGACCTTGTGGAATCAGACCCAGTGGAACCCAAATCAATACCCACCCCCGACCACCTCACTTTATTAATTAATGAACCGCTTAGCAGGATAAAAAAACCTTTAATTAAAAGGGGCGGTCCAGTCAAAAAAGGAGAAAAACTATGCCTGTATGAGGACAGCACAGAATATACAGTTTCTCCTGTAACAGGATCAATCAGTTCTATTGATGTCTATCTTGATGATCTGGGCAATACATCTACCTGTCTTGTTATTCAGAACAACCAAGATGAAACAACGGATCCGATCGCTTATGATTTAAAAGATAATATTGGATCTGCTGATCACTATTTGAGGACGCTGCCAGGGGGACCGCCATTCAAAATTCTTGCAGACAGCAGCAATCATATTAATGCTGTCATCGTAACCTGTATTGACACAGGTCTCATGACCACAACCAGCCAGTATGTGGCCGCCAGGTTTTCTAAAGAAATCAAAGAAGGATCTGAAATCTTGAAGAAGCTGACCCGTGTTCCCAAGCTTTTTATAGCCGTTCCTGAAGCGTCTGATTTTAAGGAACGGTTTGATACAATGCAGACGATTGAGACCTCCATAAGATATCCATCCAACTTTCCAGCATTAATTTTACACGACCATTTCGATATCAGTCTTCCGGCTGGAAAATCTCCTGAAGAGATGGGGGTCTGTTTTATAAGTGCAGAGGCAGTTGTCTCTCTTGGCAAAGCCTACAAGACAAAAACAGCCGGGTTTGAAAAACACCTGACAATTATTGGGAAAGAGGGTGGCAGGCATAGAATTACAGCCACTGTTGGCACTTCTCTTGGCAAGATAT
>CAYZCC010000031.1:11453-12163 GCA_964476805.1 uncultured Desulfobacula sp. | reverse complement strand
AAGATATTTAAAGCTTTGGATATTCATATCGGCAATGAGGACAGGGTGATCATTGGCTGCCCCATGAAAGGCACAGCCACTTACACCCTCAACCATCCGGTTCAGCCTGATATGGATACAGTTTTAATACAGGACAGCCGAATCATTCCCCAATTGTCAGACAATGCGTGTATCAATTGCGGTAAATGTGTTCAAATCTGCCCGGCCAACATTCCTGTAAATATTCTTGTAAGATACCTTGCCGCTGATAAATATGAAGAGGCTGCAGACAAATATGATCTTGAATCATGTATTGAGTGCGGCCTTTGCGCCTATGTCTGCATAGCTGAAATGCCCCTTTTTCAATATATCAGACTTGGGAAACATGAATTTTCAGCCCAAAGAGAGTCAAGTATAGAAATGGAGACTGCCAATGAATAATTATAAACTAACCGTATCCCATGCGCCTTTCTGGCATGATGGAGACACTATTTTCAAAATGAATCTGAATATAATTATTGCCCTGTTACCAGCAGTAATCTTTGGCATCATTCAGTTTGGCCCACCTGCTGTTGGTGTGCTTGCTCTCTCTGTTTCAACAGCCATGGCATGGGAGCTGATACTGAATATAACATCCAAAAACAAAATCACTATTAAAGATCTTGATGCGGCTGTTATCGGTCTTCTTTTCGGCATGATGCTTCCTGCAACTTCCCCATGGTGGCTTGTGA
>CAYZCC010000031.1:8235-11443 GCA_964476805.1 uncultured Desulfobacula sp. | reverse complement strand
GATCATTTTCGGCGGGCTGGGTGCAAACCCTTTCAACCCTGCTCTTGTCGGAATGGCTTTTTTAATGCTCTCCTGGGGAGTGTTTTTTGACTTTGACACGGCATATGTTGATTATGACTTTGGTTTCACTGCTTTTGCTCCTTTGGCAACACTGAAATTTCAAGGTCCCGAAACAGTTTCCAACCTGTTTACATCCACTGATCTTCTCATGGGCAGACAGATTGGAGGGATTGGTTCTACCTTTGGACTGGGTCTTATCTTCGGCGGTGTTTATCTCATTCTCAGAGGATATTCACGATGGGAGATCACACTCTCTTTTATTGCCGGTATTGTTTTGACTGCCTACTGTTTCAACCTTGCCGACTCTGACTCCTATGCAGGGTCCATGACCCATCTTTTATCTGGGTATACTCTCATGGGTGCCTTTTTTCTTGCCACTGAAAAATCCTCATCACCGGTAAACAGGATCCCAATGCTCATATATGGTTTTTTTACAGGTGTCATGATTATCCTGATGAGAAATATAGGTGCCTATACAGATGGCACTGTATTGGCAATTCTTTTATTTAACCTTGCCAACCCCCTTATTGATCAAATCAGACCCAAAGCTTTGGGAAAGGTTATAAACAATGCGTGAAATGATTAGTATGATTGTGGTATTGACTGTTCTGACAGTTGTTTCAGGAGGACTGCTTGCTGCTGTAAAATCAGGGACTGAAGTTCAGATTGAAAACCAGATCCTTAAATTTCAAAAAGCACCTGCCATTGAATCCATATTCCCAGATGCAGCCAATGATATCCTTACGGACAGATTTACAGTTAAAACCGATGATATGGAACTGCAGGTTTTCCCGACCCAGCTCTCAGATGGTTCCAAAGCCATTGCATTTGAAACAAAAGGATCCGGTTATGGCGGTCCTGTCGGACTGATGGTGGGGGTGAATATTGATAAAGATAAAATTACAGATGTCAGGGTGACCACACATGCTGAAACTCCTGGCATCGGGACAAAAGCAAAAGAAGACCTCTCCTTTGTTTCCCAGTTTACGGGTCGTGCAATGGATACAAATTTTAATTTAAAGGGACGGGGTGGTGTCATTGATGCCATATCCGGCGCAACTATCACTTCAAATGCTGTAAGTATTGCTGCTGTCAAGGCAAAAGAAATTTATGAAAAGCTGAAACCTGAAATTATGAAGCAGGTAAAATAAGGATCGACAGTGTAGGAGAAATTGAATTATGGCACCATCTCTGGCAAAAGAATTTACTAAAGGACTGTGGGCTGAACTACCTCCTTTCAGGCTGGTTCTCGGCTTATGCCCTGTTCTTGCTGTGACAAAATCAGTGGAAAATGGAATCGGGATGGGAGTTGCAACCACTTTTGTTCTGGTCTGTTCCAATCTTCTTGTATCTCTTCTCAGAAATATTATTCCGACAAAAGTCAGAATAGCCTGTTTCATTGTTATTATCGCTACTTTTGTCACCATTGTGGAATTTTTAATGCAGGCGTTTGCATACCCGCTCTTCTTAAAACTTGGTATTTTTATCCCCCTGATTGTTGTTAATTGTGTCGTGCTTGGCCGCTCAGAAGCATTTGCCAGTAAAAACAATCCAGTAATGTCGGTTGCTGACGGCCTGGGTATTGGGATAGGGTTTACATTATCTCTTTCAGCCTTAAGCGCTGTCAGGGAGTTTCTTGGAAATGGAACCATTACTATCTGGGGAGGGAATCCTGTTTTTTCCATGGGGCCTGATTTTATTCCTTTCAGGTTCATGCTTGAAGCACCGGGTGCATTTGTGGGGCTTGGCCTTATGCTGTGTTTAATGAACCTTATACCTGAGAGATAAGAGGGAGTTAATAATATGGGTGATCTATTCGTACTGGCGATAAGCTGTATTTTTATCAATAATATTCTTCTGGCACAGTTTCTTGGTCAATGTCCATTCCTTGGCACATCCAAAAAGATGGAAACTGCTGTTGGCATGTCCATGGCAGTCATCTTTGTCCTTGTAATGGCCGGCATTATTTCATGGATTGTTGATGTATATCTCTTAAAGGCGCTTCATGTTGAATACCTTCGCACAGTTGCTTTTATCCTGGTGATCGCTTCACTGGTACAGTTTGTTGAAATGTTTTTGAAAAAAAGCATCCCCACTCTATATGCAGGCCTTGGCATCTTTCTGCCCCTTATCACTACGAATTGTGCTGTCATGGGTGTCTGCCTTATTAATATTAACGAAGAATACTCCTTTCTTCAGGCAGTCATTGCCTCTTTTACCTATGCAATAGGGTTTGGACTTGCGCTTATTCTCTTTGCCGGTGTCAGAGAGAGAGTAGATCTTGGCAGAGTTCCAAAACCTCTGCAGGATACATCTATCGGCCTTGTCACAGCAGGCATTATTGCTTTGACATTTATGTCATTTAAAGGAATGGTTTAAAATTAAAAACTGATTATTAACAATTGAAAAGGGTATCATCATTTATTTGATACCCTTTTTATATTAAATGCCCTGAATGAATAAAAACAGATCAAAATTTATTACTATAATTTTTATTCTTGCGGCTCTTTTATTCCTGGTCGGACGTTACAGCTATTTTCATATATCCGCTTTTATTAAAAACCCCCTGAACCCGTCTGCTAAAGAAAAAATATTTATTATCAAGCCTGGGCAGAACCTTAAACTGATTGCTGCAAATCTTGAAAAAGAGTCGATAATATCAAATAAAACATATTTTATGCTCTTTGCAAAATTTAAAAAAGCGGGGAGAAATCTACAGGCAGGTGAATATCTTTTAAGTGGTGCAAAATCACCTGAACAGATCCTTAAAATTCTGGCTCAGGGAAAAGTTAAATTATACAAAATCACTTTCCCAGAGGGGTTGAATATCAGAGAGACGGCTCTGCTCCTTCAAAATGCCGGGTTCTGCAGTAAAAATGAATTTACAGACCTTTGCTACAACACAAATTTTGCTGAATCCATGGGAATAGAAGCAGCAAGCCTTGAAGGGTATCTTTTTCCGGACACCTACTTCTTCTCAAAACAGGCATCCTGCAAAAAAATTGTGCAAACAATGGTTGATCACTTTAAAAACACCTTTACAAAAGAGTGGAAACGTAAGGCTGAAAGCAAAAATTTTTCAATTCATGACATTGTGACGCTTGCATCCATTATTGAAAAAGAGACTGGAGATGCTTCAGAAAGAGTG
>CAYZCC010000031.1:0-8225 GCA_964476805.1 uncultured Desulfobacula sp. | reverse complement strand
AAGAGTGATCATAGCTTCGGTGTTTCATAACCGCCTGAAAAGAAATATGCGCCTTGAAAGCGATCCTACTGTAATTTACGGCATCAAAAATTTTGACGGAAATATTAAAAGAAAACATCTTAAAGAGAAAACTCCCTACAATACATATCAGATCAAGGGACTGCCCATGGGGCCCATTGCAAATCCGGGTGCATTATCACTTCACGCCGCCTTGAACCCGGCCAGCACCTCCTATCTCTTCTTTGTTTCCAAAAAGGATACGACCCACAAATTTTCCAGAACAATTGAGGAACACAACCAGGCGGTCAGAAAATATCAACTCAGAAGAAAATAGAGTTGGGTATAAAATCAGTCTGCACTCTTTGGACTCAGATGATGGCTTTACTTTAAATGTCAGTGGCAAGAGATCTTCATACTGGTTGTTTACTCTCTGTCAGTCATACTTTTCAAAGTGTTTCAGATACACGATAACCGCACCACTTGTTTCCTTCTTTTTTCTCTCCCACTTATAAAAAATAACAAGGTTCTGCTTTAGCATCTTTTTTAATTCATCTTCAACAATATCGGGAAGAACCGCACCATTCTCTGAATGCAGACCTTTTCCGACAATGATTCTTACAGTAAAATATCCCTGGTGCCTGCATGATTGAATAAAAGATCTTAATTCCAGTTGTGCATCAATGGCATAATAGCCATGAAGATCCAGATCGAGTTCAACTCCGGGATACCTTTTTATTGTCTGTTTTAAAGACAGCGGCCTGTTTTTTGTTAAAGGTTTCAATCTTTGTGTTTTAAAAGATGCCTCCAGCATTGCTGCAAAGTCTTCCTGCTCTAAAGATTCATCACTCTCTTCATTGACAGATTTCTCATCCCTGTTTTTACAATCTATCGTTTTTTTCTGACCGGCTTCTGGCTCACTGTTTTTTTCAAAAGCACGCAGAAAAACTTCATCAGATTGAAAAACCGGAAGATCATTTTTTGTTTGCAGGGGATTCTTTTTTGATGTAGCCATATTTTTTGTATTGTCTGTTTTAAATAGTGCCCGGCCAAAAACCCCGGATTTGAAAAATTACGGCGTTGGGAAAAAATTTTAATCCTTAGCATATTAATACAATAATTCTGAAAATTTATCAAATGAAAGCGTTTTTTACTTGAACAATTGCGCCTTATATTTCATAAAAATTGTATTTTTTTCACGATCTGTATAAATATGATTGCATCACAGGATAAGAACAGGATAAGAACAGGATAAGAACAGGATAAGAACCTTTAAGTTGAATTTATATGAAAGTGAGGAGTATATGATGGTTTTATCTCAATTATCAGTGTATCCGGTTGGAGAGGGCACAAGCTTGAGCAGATTTGTCAGAAAAGGCATTCAGGTGATAAAGGATTCTGGATATACCTATAGCGTTGGGGGACTTTCAACCGCTGTTGAAACCCCGGATATTGATTCTCTATTTGAACTAATCAAAAAGATCCGTCAGGCCCACCTGGATGAAGGGGCAAAACGAGTGGTCGTGGATTTAAAAATAGATGACCGCCATGATAAAAATACGACACTGAACAGCAAGATTTCTTCAGTCACCTGATGAAATTCAAGTTATGGCCATCCTGGATTTCAAACATAGATTTCAAACATAGATTTCAAATCTGGATTTCAAATCTGGATTTTAAAAATATATCATTTCAACCGGCCCCTTGTATTAAGTGTTTTAAAAAATGGTGTTCACAAATGTTAACCCCCCGCACCAGAAATTAAAAAGCAACACGGTTTAAGTCTTTGATATAATAATTGAACCCACTGTTTATGTTCACTGTTTAATATTTGACATAATATACTTTTTAATGCTATTGTTACACCCATGATAAGAGGAAACATCGTAGAGTATATAGACCAGCAGAGAATCATTGCGGCTGTCGTATTACAGGAAAAAAAAGGCAGATTAAGACTGATCAATGAGAACAATCGGGAGGTCAATTTTTCCGAAAAACGGTTGTCTCATATTTCAAAGGGTTGTCTGGATACTTCAATTGCAAGAGAATCCATTGCAAACCAGCTGAAAAAGCTTGCCCAGGATCGGGATAACCTTTCAAAAACCATTAATATTCTGGAATTGTGGGAGCTTTTTCACGAAGAACCTGAAGATATAGATATCTCAGCCATGACAGTATTCTGTTTTGATCCTCCTGTAAATTCTGACCATGAATCTGCTGTTATAAGGGCTTTTTTCCATGACAGACTCTATTTTAAATTCAATAAAATGATCTTCACCCCCTTTACCACAGATCAGGTCAAAGAGAGAAAACAACAGATTAAAAGATTAGAAAGGCAGGAGAGACAGATCCAGAAAGGAGCTACCTGGATTAATGATGTTCTGAATAATAAAAATGGCAGTGTCATTAACACGGATCAGGATATCATAGATATATTGAAATCCTACTATCTGTTCAATAATGACTCAAATTATAAAACAGTGGCCAGGAGTATCCTGAAAAAATCCCCTATTAATTCTGCTGAACAGCTGTTTAATGTCTTTGTCAAAGCGGGTATCTGGACGCAGAATGAAAATATAAACATTCTATCTTTGCAGATTCCCACATTTTTTTCCAAAGAAGTGCTGAAACAGGAGAAAAAACTGATTGATACCCCTCCTAATTTTATTGATGACCCTTTAAGGGAAGATCTTACAAACACTCCTTTAATTACTATTGATGGACAATCCACACTTGATTTTGATGATGCCATCAGTCTTGAAAAGACAGAAACCGGGTATCTTCTTGGTATTCATATCATTGATGTTGATGCTTATATTAAACCGGATGATCCCATTGATCTTGCGGCACGGGAGAGAGCAAGCTCCATTTATATGCCTGATGATAAACTGCCAATGATACCTTCCAATTTATCAGAGGACCTTTGCAGCCTCAAAGAGAATGCCATACGGCCCGGCATCAGCACCATGATAACAATGAACCGGTTTTTTGAAATCCAGGATTCTAAAATTATTCCAACTGTTATAAAGGTTCACGAGCAGATGAGTTATGCAGAGGCAAATCTGCGCAACGGTCAGGATGACCCGATTACAACTCTTTACAAGATGGCCACGCAATTCAGAGAAAAGAGACTTAAGGCGGGTGCTGTGCAAATAACACTTCCTGAAGTCAATGTGTGGATAGAGGAAAACCAGGAAATCGGATATTCAAAAATTGACAGGGAAAATCCTTCTCGAATGCTGGTTTCTGAATTGATGATCCTGGCCAATACGCTCATGGCAAAATTCCTGATGGAAAATGATATGCCGGCTGTTTTCAGATCCCAGGCAGAACCCTCCCAAAGACTTTTTACGGGTGTTGAGACCTCTTTGATTTTAAATTTTATGCAGAGAAAACATTTAAGCCGTGCCATTATCAGCACAAAATCACAGGCACATTCAGGACTTGGAGTGAAAGCGTATGTGACAGCAACCTCCCCCATCAGAAGATATCATGATCTTTTAACACAGCGGCAGATCAAGGCACTGCTTGGGTATGAAAACGCCTATTCCAAAGATGAACTTGAGTATATCCTTCAGACAGTCTCGCTCAACATTGCCAATGCAAGCAGAGTACAGACCCTTCGTAAACGATACTGGATTACAAAATATCTGGAATCCATGCGGGGCTGCGCCTATGAGGCACTGGTACTTGACTGTTACAGAGATCATTATAATATACTCATCAAGGAGTTCATGTTTGAAGCTAAACTCCCAACAGGAGGTATAAAACCAAAAATCGGCGATATCATCCAGGTCACCATCCAGCATGCTGATGCAAGAAGAGAGCAGCTGTCGCTGTTTGCCTGACAAATATCAATACATTTTTACTTTTTTTAAGCTCAAAGCAGCGTCACATATAAACTTAAAGTGAGGTTTTTATGAAAGAACAGGCCTATATATTAACAATGCTTGTTGCAAACAAACCAGCAGTCACCACAAGGGTTACAGGTCTGTTCTCAGGGCGCGGTTATAATATCCAGAGCATTTGCGGCGCACCCACCCATGATCCAGAAATTTCAAGGATTACAATCAAGACCATTGCAACACAAAAAACAATTGAAGATATAAAAAAACAGCTGGAACGTTTGATTGATGTTATAAAACTTCGGGATATGACCCATGATGATGCGGTTAAAAGAGAGATGGCTTTGATTAGTGTTGCTGTCTCCAGTGAAAACAGAATTGAAATTATTCAGACCGTTGATATTTTTAATGCAAAGATTATAAGTGCAGGAGAGGATTCATATATTATTGAAGTCACTGGAAATGAAAAAAAGATAGATGCACTGATCGCTGTCCTGGGACCGATGGGAATAAAAAAATTGACCAGATCCGGCATCCTGACCCTTAAACGGGAGCTTGATGAAACTCATAGACGCCGTCCTTTCTCAGTTTAATTCAAAATTACAGACATGATGTGACACTAACGATTTTTTGTACAGATTTTACAATATCCCTTGGCAGGATTATTTACTTATCATATCATTTATTGTATACTTTAAAGCTGTGTTGTGTTTGGAACGATGCTAAATTAATATAAAAAGGTGGCGAGTATGAAAAAAAGAATACAGACAATTGATGGAAACACAGCGGCAACCCATGTTGCTTATGCCATGAGTGAAATAGCAGCTATTTATCCCATTACACCGTCAAGCCCTCTGGGTGAGATAGCAGATACCTGGGCATCAAAGGGAAGAAAAAATATTTTCGGTCAGGTATTGAATATAAAACAGATGCAGTCTGAAGCAGGCGCAGCAGGCGCTGTGCATGGCTCACTTGCAGCAGGTGCTTTAACATCAACCTTTACAGCATCCCAGGGACTGTTACTTAAAATACCCAACATGTATAAAATATCAGGAGAACTTCTACCGTCTGTTTTTCATGTAACAGCACGCTCGGTCTCAGCACATGCACTCTCCATTTTTGGAGACCATCAGGATGTAATGGCTGCAAGGCAGACCGGTTTTGCCATGATTTCATCCAATTCTGTTCAGGAGGCCCAGGATATAGCCCTGATTGCCCACCTTGCAACCATGGAGGCAAGGGTCCCGTTTTTACATTTTTATGATGGCTTCAGGACCTCGCATGAAATTCAGAAAATAGAGATGATTGAGTATGAAGATATGGCATCTCTTTTTAACTTTGATAAATTCAGAGAGTTTAAAAAAAGAGCTGTAAATCCGGAACATCCCGATACAAGGGGAACGGCTCAAAATCCTGATATCTATTTTCAGGGCAGGGAAGCTGCGAACGCATACTATCTTAAAATCCCTGAAATTGTAAAAGAGACCATGAAAAAAATCAGCAGTTTAACAGGCAGGAAGTATCATCTTTTTGATTATGCTGGAGATCCTGAGGCTGACAGAATAATAGTGGCCATGGGTTCAGGATGTGAAGCCATTGAAGAGACCATCAATGAGTTAAATAAAAGGGGTGAAAGATTAGGGCTTGTCAAGGTTCGTCTCTACCGTCCATTTGATACGCAAAGTTTTCTGAGAACCGTTCCTGCAAGTGTTGAAACAATGACTGTCCTCGACAGAACCAAAGAGCCGGGAGCCATTGGTGAACCACTCTATAGTGATGTGTGTACCGCATTCATGGAGTATGGGGAAGGTCCTAAAATTGTTGGCGGACGATATGGGTTGTCTTCCAAGGAGTTTAATCCCAACATGATAAAAGCTGTTTATGACAATATGAAATCTATTCAGCCTAAAAATCATTTTACTGTGGGTATTGTTGATGATGTGACCCATACATCCCTTGAAGTTGAAAAGGGCTTTGACCCGGCGCCAGAGGGGACGATAGCTGCTAAATTCTGGGGTCTTGGATCAGATGGAACCGTTGGTGCAAACCAGAGCGCCATTGCTATTATCGGTGATAATACTGATAAATATGTGCAAGGTTATTTTGCCTATGATTCAAAAAAATCAGGAGGTTTGACTGTATCCCATTTAAGATTTGGTGATGTCCCCATAAAATCAACCTATATGATTGATCAACCCGATTTTATTGCATGTCATCAACACAATTATCTGGAAATTTATGATGTTCTCAAGGGAATCAAGAAGGGAGGCACCTTTCTTTTGAATTCATCCTGGTCTGTTAAAGATATGGAAAAATATATTCCAGGGGATGTAAGAAAAACCATATATGATAAAGATCTCAAGTTTTTTAATATTGATGCAGTTAAAATTGCCGGCGAAGTTGGCCTGGGCGGCAGAGTCAACATGATCATGCAGACATGTTTTTTCAAACTTGCCAATGTTCTTTCTGTTGAAAATGCCATAAACCTTTTAAAGGAAGATATCAAAGCCAAGTTTGGAAAAAAGGGTGAAGAAATTGTTTTAATGAATATAGAAGCGGTTGATAAAACCCTTGATAATCTAGTTGAAATTATAACCCCAAGTTCATGGAAAGATGGAAAAAAACCACAGCAGATAATTGAAAAAACCACCCCGTTTGTGGACAATGTCATGAGGAAAATCAATGCCCAGTGTGGAGATGATCTGCCTGTGAGTGTTTTTACGCCAGATGGTGTTTTTGAACAGGCAACCTCCCAGTATGAAAAAAGAGGTGTTGCCATTAATGTTCCAGAGTGGATTTCTGATAATTGTATCCAGTGCAACCAGTGTTCTTTTGTATGTCCGCATACGGCAATTACGCCTGTAGTTGCCAGAGAGAAAGAACTGGGTAATGCTCCTGAAACTTTTGTGGCCATTGATGGTAAAGGCAAGGGTATGGAGGAATTTAAATTCAGGGTGCAGGTAAATGCCTTGGATTGTCAGGGATGTGGAAACTGTGTTGATATCTGTCCGGCCAAAACCTGTGCCCTTGAAATGAAACCTCAGGCAGCACAGTTGGAAGAACAAGAGGAGAATTATAAATTTTCAAAAACCATTGCTTTTAAAACCGATATTTTCAAAAGAGAAACAGTTAAGGGAAGCCAGTTTTATAAACCGCTGCTTGAGTTCTCCGGCGCATGTGCCGGATGCGGCGAAACGCCATATGTTAAACTGATCACTCAGCTTTTTGGTGAAAGAATGACCATTGCCAATGCGACAGGGTGTTCTTCCATATGGGGCGGATCAGCTCCTGCAACACCGTACTGCACAAATGCAGACGGAGACGGCCCTGCCTGGGCAAGCTCTCTGTTTGAAGATGCTGCAGAGTTTGGTTATGGAATGATGCTGGCAACAAACAACAGGAGAAGCGTTCTGGCATCAAAGATTGAAAAGGCCCTTGATATGGATATATCTTCAGATCTCAAAGATGCATTTAAAGGATGGCTTGCAGGAAAAGATGATGCAAAAGAGTCCCAAAAATATGGAAGGGCGTTAAAAGTTCTTTTGAGAGATGAATCCAGTACCCTCTTAAACGAAATCTATGATGAAAAAGATGTATTTGTAAAAAAATCCCACTGGGTATTTGGTGGTGACGGATGGGCATATGATATAGGGTATGGCGGTCTTGATCATGTTCTGGCTTCCGGTGATGATATCAATATTCTTGTAATGGATACAGAAGTCTACTCCAACACAGGGGGGCAGTCTTCCAAAGCAACACCAACCGGAGCTATTGCAAAATATGCAGCATCCGGGAAAAAGATGGGTAAAAAAGATCTCGGTCGTATGATAATGACTTATGGATATGTTTATGTGGCATCCATATCAATGGGAGCAAATAAGAATCAAACCCTGAAAGCTATTCTTGAAGCGGAAAACTATCCCGGCCCCTCCCTGATTATCTGTTATGCACCCTGCATTAACCAGGGAATCAGAAAAGGCATGGGTAAATCCCAGACAGAAGGCAAACTGGCTGTTAAATCTGGTTACTGGCCACTGTATAGATACAACCCGCAACGGGTTAAAGAGGGAAAAAATCCATTTGTTTTTGAGTCAAAAACCCCTGATGGAACGTTGCAGGAGTTTCTCGGCGGAGAGACAAGATTTGCAGCTCTTGAAAAGATTTTTCCTGAGGAGTCCCAACGCTTGAGAGAAAAAATCGAGCAGGAAGTAAACGATAAATATGCAATGTATAAAATGATGTCTGATGCAGGCAAAAACAATCCCCAGAAAGGAGACGTACCGGGTGTTTAAAATGCCGACTAAAAAGGCGTAGCCGTATGTGTGTCGGCAGGGAAATAAGTCTGGTACTGAGGATTGAATTGGTCATGGCTCTCATTCCACT
>CAYZCC010000030.1:4358-14816 GCA_964476805.1 uncultured Desulfobacula sp. | reverse complement strand
ATAATTTTTCGATTAGACTGCATACTGTATCCCATTTTCTGCAACAGAGAATATATACTTTTTTGAGATACTTTATATCCTTTGAGACGAAGCGCTTTTGATAATTTATAGGTGCTTTGGCATGTCCAACGCAGTGGAGACTCAGGATCTCCTCCTCGTCCAATAGTCACCGCCTCAGAAGCGGCCAGAAGTCTTTTATCTTTTTCAGATAAATAAGCAGTCATCAGCTCATATCTTTGTTTGACTTGAGTAATAAGTATTTGCTTTTGTGATGCCTCCATGCTCTCATTAATAATACGCAACAAGAGTAAAAATCAAGATGACTATAAAGCTTATTTTTACTTATTGACTTAGCCAGATGAATGGTGTATCCATTTTTAAAATAGTGACAGAAGAGATGATTAAATGGAATTTACACGGGGTCAAGTATCATTACAATTGGGTATTTGTAAAAACCTGTTGAGATTTACCCTCTTAATAATAATTGTTTTAATTAAGGAGTTAAAATGAAAAAAGCTGTAAGTATTTTAATTATTGGTTTTATTGTGATGGCATTATCTGTAGCACCTGGATTTGCAGGCAAGAAAAAAATCTGCAAACTCGGACATGTCAACTCACCTGCTTCAATTTTTCAATATGGTGCGTTAGCATTTAAAGAAGCTGTTGAAAAAGAACTTCCAGATTGGACTATTGAGGTATATCCAGCGGGTCAGCTGGGTGGAACGCTTGCATTGATTCAGGGTTTAAGCCTTGGCACTGTTGATATCTATACTGAATTTATCTCCACCTTTGCTTCCCTTGTTCCGGAATATAATGTCTTTGGTGTACACTATAAATTTGATTCTGTGGATGAGTATGAATTGTTCATGAATTCAGCCACCTTTGCGAAAATGAATGAAAAAATGATTAAAAAGAATGGGATTACCTGTATTGGTTCCATGAGAGCTGGAAGTGTATACTCTCATTTTTCCAACAAACCACTGTACAAGGTTGAGGATGCAAAAGGTCTTATTAATCGTGTTGCCCAGATGGCTCCCCTTGTTGGATGCTGGAAATCCTATGGTGCAAAACCAACTTCCATGGATTGGGGAGAAATATATACCAGCCTGCAGACAGGCGTTATAACAGCCATTGACAACCCTCTGCTTGATATGTATGATGAAAAATTCCATGAAGCCATCAAATATGTCAACCGGACCAACAACCTCTTTAACATGATCTCCTACAATACAAGTACCCTGTTCTGGGATAGACTCAAAGCAAAGGAAAAAGATGTTTTCATTAGAGCTGTCAATACAGCAAGTCTCAAGGGTAGAATGGAAGTCGAAAAACGTCTTGGCAAAGCTGAGGCTGCATTAAAAGCAAGAGGAATCAAATTTATTGACACGGATACTTCAGGCTTTAAAAAAGCAATCAAGGCAAATATTAATACCATCCTTAAAGATAAAGATGCCATTGATATTTATGAAAAAATCATGAACAAAACTTACTAAAAAGATTGATGAACCCTGCAATAATCTGGAAGGCCTTTAACTTTAATTTGGGAGTATAAAATGCAAATTGTTCAGATTTCAGATAACATTCTTAACGGAATTAACAGATTTATGGAATATCTTATGGGTGTTATATTTCTTGCTCTGGTGTGTATAACATTCCAGGAGGTGATCAGGCGCTATCTGTTCAATGACCCCACTCACTGGGCATCGGAAGCCAGCCGGTTCCTTCTTATATGGATGACTTTTACCGGTGCCTGCATTGTTACAAGGCTTGTTACACATCTTACCATGGGATTTACCATCCATAGATTTGTGAATCAATCAATCAGTAAATTGATAAAGGTGTTTGTTTCTGCTGCTGCTGCTGTAAGTATGATGGTTTTAACATATTACAGTGCCAGAATAGTTATACTGGTTGGCGGCCGCGAAGCACCCATGACCGGCATTCAGATGTATTATCCCTGGGCATCTCTACCTTTTAACGGGGCGATAATGTCTGTTTATATGGTCGCAGAGACTGTGAAGCATCTATTTCATAAAGAGGAGGAGATCACCCAATGATTTTTATTTTTACTGCCATGTTTATTTTCTTCTTTTTTGGCATGCCAATCGCCTTTGGTATACTTTCCAGCACTATTTATTATCTTCTTTTTTCAGATCAATCCCGTGAACTGCTTGCTTTCTCTTCCAGAGTGGTATCTGCATCTGACTCCTATGTTCTTCTTGCGGTTCCCTTTTTTATGCTTGCGGCTGAACTCATGAATGAATCCAAAATAACGGATCGAATATTTTCCTTTGCCAAATCTCTGGTCGGGCATATTCCAGGAGGACTGGGTCATGTGAATATTATGGCAAGTATTATTTTTGCCGGCATGTCAGGGTCGGGTCTTGCTGACACATCAGGTCTTGGAAAAGTTGAAATCAAGGCCATGAAAGATGAAGGGTATGATCCTGCCTTCAGTGCGGCTGTAACAGCATCATCAGCAATTATAGGGCCGATCATCCCACCGAGTATCTGTATGGTGGTCGGTGCTGTTGTAACAAATACGTCGGTTGGACGAATGCTTGTCGGCGGTATCATCCCCGGTTTTATGATGGGGCTTGGCCTCATGTTTGTTGTCTATTTTCTCTCAAAAAAAAGGGGATACCCCAAAGCGCGGCGGGCGTCCATGAAAGAGATATGGAAACAACTGACAGCAACCGGGCCGGCTCTGTTAACACCGCTTATTCTCGTTGGAGGGATTCTGACAGGGGCTTTCACTCCCACTGAAGCGGCTGCCATCGCCTGCATCTATGCAATGATCCTGGCAATGATTTTTTACCGGGCGTTTGGTATTAAAAGATTGTTTCGTATTTTTATAAATGTGGGCACTGCCACAGGTGCTTTACTCTTTGTCATGTCTGCAGCATCTGCCCTTGGCACACTGGCTTCCAGGGCACAGGTACCGCAGAATCTGATGAAACTTGTCATGTCCATTACCAGCAGCCCCACAGTGACCATGTTTATCATTGTCGGTGTGCTTATATTGCTGGGTATGATTATGGAAGACCTCTCCCTGCTTGTTATTATGGGTCCCCTGCTCCTTCCTGTTGTTTTAAAGCTTGGAATCAATCCGGTTCATTTTGGCGTTGTAATGGTACTGACACTTCAGCTGGCCATGATTACGCCGCCTGTAGGAATGGGGTTTTATATCACATGCCACCTTGCCAAGGTAGATGCATTAACCTATGCCAAAGAGATTATCTGGTTTGTCATGATACTTGTTGTTGTTGTCACTTTTATGTGCTTTATACCATCCCTTGTAACATTTTTACCGGATCTGTTTTTTGGAAAGTGACCTTAAAGGAGGTTTTATGTTTAAGAAAATATTATATCCAACTGATTTCTCAGATACTGCCGGCAAAACCATTGATTATATAATAGAGCTGCAAAAGAGTGGTGCCAAAGAGATTGTACTTCTCAATATAATTCATCAGCGCATACTGGATACCTTTGAAACCATACATATAGCCGCCTATTTTCAAGATGCACGTTACCAGGAAGATAGTGATGAAATGACTCAAAGAGTGAAACAGGAAAGAACAGAAAAGATAACTCCCATTGCCGAAAAACTTGAAAAAGCAGGTTTCAAGGTTAAAATCAGAATTGAACAGGGGTATCCTGTAAAGGAGATTTTGAAAGTAGAAAAAGAAGAAGAGGTATCCGCTATTGTATTGGGTTCCCACGGCCGGAATAATTTTACACGATCCAGATTGGGCAGTGTTGCTGAAAAAGTGATACGCGGAGCCGCATCAACAGTAATTCTTGTCAAGCGTTAAAAAAACGTTGCCATCCATTATTGCCGGGTTACCCTCTGCACCGGATTCAGTAAAAGCATCTTCGGAGAAAGACGCTTTAAAGATCGGAGTAAAGGCATTCCTTTAAAAGCTCAATACATGGCTTCAATAAGATCTTTAAATGCCTTGTTGACAAATTTTCGTTTGATTTTCATGGTGGGAGTCACTTCGCCATCTTCTTCATAAAGGCGTTTGGGAAGAATGGTGAATTTTCTGATGTTTTCAACCCCTGCAAGGGTTGCGTTTACATCTTTGACTTCCCTGTCAATTAATTTAATGACCTTCTCACTGCAGGTTAACTCCTTATAGGTTGAAAACTGAATCTTGTTGTCCTGGGCAAATTTAACCACATTGTCTTCGTCAATCATGATCAGGCAGGATATAAATTTCCGCCGGTCACCTATCAGAACCGCATCATTTATGTAGAGGCTGGCCTTAAGTTTGTTTTCTATATATTGAGGGGTGATATTTTTACCGCCAGCCGTTACCATGATATCTTTTTTACGATCAGTAATTTTTAAGAAACCATCAGTGTCAATTTCACCGATATCGCCTGTTAAAAGCCAGTTATCCACAATGGTTTCCACTGTTGAAGCATCGTCTTTATAGTAGCCCTTAAATACTCCGGGAGACCTGACAAGGATCTCACCATCCTCTGCCGTTTTAATATCTATTCCTTTAAGCGCCAGACCAACGGTCCCGAATTTGGTCTTTTTTACCGGCGATAGTGTGGTCACTCCTGTTCCCTCTGTCTGGCCATACCCTTCAATCAGATTCATTCCAATAGACTGGAAAAAGCGCAGAACATCCCTTGATATGGGGGCAGCACCTGAAATGGCCACACGGATTTTTTCAAAACCAAGCCTCTCTTTCAGTTTTCTGAAGACTGCAAACCAGGCAAGTTTATACAAAAGGGTTAAAACAGGTCCTGGCGTCTTAAAATTCATTATAAGGTCAGCACGTCTCTTCCCTATCTGCAGTGCTAAATTAAAAACAGAGCGTTTAAACCATGTGGCATCACTCATTTTAATCATTATATTGGAGTAGTATTTTTCCCATATTCTTGGAACTGCATATCCAATAGTGGGTGAGACCTCGATCATGTTCTGCATGACCGTATCAGGTTTTTCCACAAAATTGACAATATATGCATATTTCAGATGGATGAAAACGGTAAAGAGTCTTTCAAAAATATGGCATAATGGTAGAAAAGAGAGTACATTATCGGTTTTTCGGATGACGATACTCTCATTTACCGCCTCTGCCATCCATGTCACATTTTTATGGGTGAGCATTGCCCCTTTGGGTGGGCCGGTGGTGCCTGAGGTATAAATAATTACGGCAAGATCATCTGGAGTGACTCTTTTTTGCATCTCTTTAAAAAGATCCGGCTGCTTCTCACAAATTGTGTTTCCCTCTTCAAGAAGTTGATCAAAGGTCATAACCATGGGGTCTTTAAATGTTGAAAGGCCTTTTGTATCCCAGATAATAACCTTTTTCAACAAAGGCGTGTTTTTTTTGAACATCAGCCACTTGTCCAGCTGCTCTTCATTCTCTGCAAACAGGAATCTGGCATCACAATGGTCCACTACATACTCTACCTGCTGCCAGGCATTGGTGGCATAAATACCAACACAAACACCGCCGACACATTGAATTCCCATGTCAGCCACGACCCACTCAATGGCATTATCGCCTATGATACAGGCGGCATCTCCTTTTTCAAACCCCATGGATGCAAGTGCACTTCCAACTTTTTTTGCCTTTTCATAGTAGTCACTCCAGGATATATCATGCCAGATACCAAGATCTTTTGTCCGCATGGAGACTCTGGCACCATTTTCTTCAACTGCTTTATTAAAAACTGCAGGAATGGTTTCAAATTTTGTCTTTGAGAGTTTCATCGCCATGCTTTCTTTCTTTTCCACCGCTGGAAGCCTTTTGTAGAAGTTTCTGATTTAACACCAAGATAAAACTCCTTAACATCCTTATCCTGAAGAAGATCCTCTGATCTGCCCTTCATTACAAAACGTCCATTTTCAAGGATAAGGCCTGTGGAGGAAACAGAAAGAGCCATTTTGGCATTCTGCTCCACAAGAAGAATTGTGGTCCCGTTCGCATTGATCTCTTTTATTATATCAAATATCTCTTTTACAAGGATAGGAGAAAGGCCCAGGGAGGGTTCATCCAGTATCAAAAGCGTTGGCCTCAGCATTAAGCCCCTTCCAATGGCGAGCATCTGCTGCTCACCACCGGAAAGCGTGCCTGCCCACTGGTTGAATCTCGCCTTTAAGACAGGGAAGTATTCATAAACTTTTTCAATGTCCTGTTTTATACCTGAGAAGTCATTTCTTGAATAGGCCCCCATTAAAAGGTGCTCGTTAACTGTTAACTCTTCATATATTTCGCGTCCTTCAGGAACATAGGCAATGCCTTTTCTTACAATTTCATCTGTATCTTTATGTTCAATGGGCCTGCCATTATATTCAATGATACCCTTATCCGGCTGACCTTCTATAAGCCCCATAATGGTTTTTAATATCGTTGACTTTCCAGCACCATTACTGCCAAGGATTGCCGTGATACTTTTCTGTTCAACGGCAAACGAGACCCCTCTTATGGCATAGACCAGATCATAATAAGTTTCAATATTTTTCACTTCAAGAAGATTGACCATGGTCTAAACTCCTTCGCCTATATAAGCTTTAAGGACTTCTTCATTCTGCTGAACCTCTTGAGGAATTCCAAGAGTAACAGGTTTTCCAAAATTTATGACAAGCACTCTGGATGAAATATCCATGACCATCTTCATATCATGCTCAATGAGCAGAATCGTAATGCCAAGATCATCCTGTATATCCTTGATCCAGAAAATCATATCCTGTTTCTCTTCTGAATTCATGCCGGCACACGGTTCGTCCAGCAGAAGCAGAGAGGGTTCAAGGGCAAGAGCTCTGCCAAGCTCAATAAGTTTTTGAGTTCCATAGGGCAGCGTTCCCACCCATTTATCCCGGACACTCTGGAGTTCCAGAAAATCTATGATCTCTTCTACTTTTTCCCTGTGCGTCACCTCCTCCTTTGCAGCAGCAGATGATCTGCCCCACATGGTCATACCTTTGAAAAGCCCTGTTTTCATATGGATATGGCGGCCCAGCATAATATTTTCCATTGTATTCATATTGGAAAAGAGTTCATTATTCTGAAATGTCCTTGCAATCCCCATTTTGGCAATATGATCAGGTTTCTGGTTTTCAACCTTTCTGCCATGGAATTTAATATTTCCGTGGTCAGGTTTATAAAGCCCTGATATGCAGTTAAAAAGGGTGGTCTTTCCTGCACCATTGGGACCGATTACAGAAAAGATTTCACCTTTTTCCATGGAAAAACTAATCTCCTGCAGCGCTTTGATTCCCCCAAAGGAGATGGACAGACTGTCAACCTGAAAGAAAGAGGATTCCATTTTTACTTTGTACTAATCAATCCGGTCAGTCTTTTGGCTTTTCCGTCTTTAAGACATTGAATCAGAAAAATCTGGGAAGTTCCCTGGCGTGAATATATATCTCCTTTTTTGTAAGGTGCAAAATTAACTTCCGGCCCAATCCCTTTAAAGCCTCTGATATTTTCCATGGCAGTAATGAATTTCTCCCTTGTCAGGTCACGGCCTGCCTTTTTAAGTCCTTCAATCATGGGTTCTGTAAACAGAATCCCTGCATAGTAGAAAACACCCCATCTCTCCCCCTTGGGAGCATATTTATCAAACACCTCTTTTTTATATTTCTGCATCAAAGGGAGCTTTGAATCCGGCACATCGCCCAGTCCGCCGGTGATAACGCCCTCCCATGCCCCCTTTGTGATCGTGTTCATGAAAATGAAATCAGAACATGTGCTGACACTCATGAACTGTGTATCAAATTTCATTGCCCTGGAAATTCCAACAACCTTTGCCGCCTGCCCTGGAGTTATCCATAAGAGAACCATGTCAGGTTTGGCTTTTCTCAGTTTCATGATGTGTGGTTTAAGATCTGAATCCTTTGCTTCAAAAGGCACCTCAGCAACAGACTCCATACCATGTGCTTCAAGGGCAGATAAAGCGCCTCTAAGTCCGTTTTTTCCGTAACCATCATTGAGATAACCTATGGCGACCCGTTTTTTACCCATGGTTTCAATGGCATAATTAACCAATACTTTTGCTTCGTCCTCATAAAGAGGATAGACAGAAAAAAGATTTTTCTGGGGAGGGGTTACAAACTCTTTGGAGCCTGTGGAAGGTCCTACCCATGGAACATTTCTTTTGGCAAGATAAGATTTTACAGCAAGACCGGGAGAAGTTCCCACACCTGCTGCCCAGGCAAAGATGCCAGTCCCTTCCTGGAGTTCTTTCACACCCGCCTTGGTTTTAGCAGGATTATATCCATCATCAAACATGTGATAGACAATTTTTCTGCCGTTAATGCCGCCATTGCCATTAATCCATTTAAAATAGTCACCTGTTCCCCTTGCCACAGCCCCCCATGCAGCAGCAGGACCTGTCTGGGGTCCCCACTGACCCAGGTGAATTTCAGTATCAGTGACACCCTCTTCGGCAAAAAGAGCCGGGGCAAAGCTTAACAAAAATGTTAAAGAGACAACTAAAACAAACATTAATCGATTTTTCATGATCCCCTCCTGTTAAAAATTATTATTTTGGTGTCAGGCCGGAAAATGACTTCCATACCCAGATTTCTCAACACCCACATTGTATTTGTCATACCTTTTTAACATAATGTCTGGCAAAAAGGCCGCTGGGTTTAATGCATAAAACAAGGACAATAATAACAAATGCAACCACCGTCTTAAATTCAATGGAGATATATCCACCAAACAGGTTTTCTATAATCCCCAGCATATAGGCGGCTATCACCGCACCGGGCAGTGATGTCATCCCTCCCAGTACTGCTGCTGCAAAGCCTTTGAGCAGCGGATCCCACATCATAAAAGGCTGCATGATAGTAGGAGAGATAAGCAGCCCTGCTGTGGCTCCCACAAGAGAAGAAATCCCCCATGTCACCATCATGATCCTGTTGGTTCTGATTCCTACAATCTGTGCTGCCGTAATATTCTGCTGCGTGGCCTTCATGGCAAGCCCAAGTTTTGAAAACTTGAAAAAAAGAAACAGCAGTATCATGAAAAAGAGTGCCGCCGCCAAAGTAAGGACATCCAGTTTACTGATATAGATATCACCGAAAATAAATCCATCATATGGGCCAATGGGAAAAGGCATGGTCTTCTGATCTGCCCCGAACTTCCATGAAACCAATCCCAAAAGAATCATCTCAATTCCAATGGTAATAACTATCATTCCGAGCACATTGGGTTCTTTTGCTCTGCGCAGAACAGCAAACTCCAGAAACGCCCCGAGAAATGCAGCAAAGATAAAAGAGAGAAGGAATGCAAGGTAAACAGACATGTTAAGAGTCGTTAAAAGCATCATGGCAAAATAGGAGGTGGCAAGGGCCATCTCGCCCTGGGCAAAGTTTGGCACTTCAGAAGTCTTGTAAATAATGACCATGGCAAGTCCCATGAGTGCATAAGTACTTCCCGTTGCAACTCCGCTGACAACCATCTGAATAAAATCAATCATGCCGCCATCTTTTTTAAAAAAATATCATACCTAGCTATTCAAATTTCTTTCTTTTCTATTTTCTGCTCTCCTGCTTCCCGTTTCAACTCTTCCGTCTTTAGAACGGCCATGTCCTCCAGTATTTTTTTATTCGAATCCAGATGCCATACAGGCCGTGAGGTTCAAAAAGCATGATTGCCACCATAATGGCACCAAATATGATGTATTGTATATTGGATACACCGGTTATGGAAAACCAGTTTTCCGAAAGCGTTTTCAGCCACTCTCCTACATAAGGGATATCAAGAATATTTCTAAGTTTAAGATCCAGCCAGCAGAGAAGCGTTGCGCCTGCTATGGGACCCATCATGGAACCTAAGCCACCCACAACAACCATGGCAAGGAACAGAATTGACATTAAAAGAGTAAAAATTTCCGGCTCTATAAATTTCAAGACAAAGGCATACATACCACCGGCAATCCCTGCATAAAATGCACTTATTGCAAAGGCAAGCGTCTTGTAAAAAACAATATTGACCCCCATGGTTTCAGCGGCAATATCAGCATCTCTTATTGCAATAAATGCCCTGCCGACTCTTGTTTTAATCAGATTACGCATGAAAAGAAGAAGAACGATGGTAAGGGTGATCAATAAATAATAAAACTCCCTGTCACTGTTTATGATCCACGAGCCGATATTTATATCCGGCACATGGATACCATCTCTGCCACCAAATAGCTCAATCCGTCCTATGATCTGTGTAATGGCCAGTCCAAACCCTAAAGTAGCGATTGCAAGATAGGGGCCTTCCAGTCTCAGGGAAGGCAACCCCAGTAAAAACCCAAAACATGCTGCAATAAGAGATGCGCCTGGCAGCGCAAGAAGAAAAGGGAATCCTGCTTTGACCATCAGAACAGTTGTGCCATAGGCTCCAATGGCAAAAAAACCTGCATGACCAAGGGAAATCTGTCCTGTATATCCCACAAGAAGATTCAGGCCGGCAGCGACAATAATATTAATGGCAA
>CAYZCC010000030.1:671-4348 GCA_964476805.1 uncultured Desulfobacula sp. | reverse complement strand
GCAATATAATTTGCCACATAAATATAGTAGTTACTGACAAAGAGGGGCAGAAGATAGAGAGAGACTATTAAAAATACAAACCAGAAGACAACAACAGGCGAGGTGAAAAGCTGAACATCTTCAAAATAATCTCTTTTCATATCCATGTTGAATTCATCCTTATCACACTATTTATTCTCTCCGACACCATCGTAAAATTCAATAAAACTCACCTGTTTAAAATGATCATAGCCTATTACATATTTCCAACAGGCAGTTTTTGTCAAGTTCTTAAAAAAAGAAGGTTATAAAAAAACAGTGTTTACTCCCATACAGAACCCAGCTTTTTCTTTGATTTTCATGACCGTATCCCCAAAATGGTATGAAATGTCATAATTGTTTTTGCGCCTCTAAATTTGTATTTTCAGCCATGGCGCATCATGTCATTTACATTCTTCGCTTTGATATATTGAGCAGGGTTCGAATCCACTGCTATTTCTGCAAAGTGCTTTTCACCACATTTTATCTTTGCTCCCTCTTTGTGTCGAAGGTCATCCCACCAGTTGCTACTCTTGGTTTCTACTACAAAGTACAGTTTCTCCTGACCATCGATTCCGACCAGCACTGTCCAGTCGGGATTGTAGGTTCCAAGCGGTGTTGGAACTTTGAACCATCCTGGAAGCTTGGCATAGACCTTTACCGCTTCGTTGGTTTCCAGTTCCTCGGCAAATTTGCGCTCCACGCCTGCAGAGTCATAAACAACATGCTCGTATACCGACTTCTTCGTTTTCAAAGTGTTTTTCAGATAACCTGTCAGTTCTTCTTTTTCAAACAGCTCTTGTGCGTAATAATGATCATCTCCAACGCGTTGGTAACGAATTCCGTCCACCAGGGCGAGCCGCTTGGTTCTGTTGATTGCCTCTGCAGCAAGATCGATAAACTGTTGTGGGTCTCGTTTAAAATCATTTAAACGTCTGCTTTGTAGAAGGATTTCAACAAGGCTGCGACGAGTCAGGTGAGTTTTATCCTGCAAATCTGTTAACAAATCCGGCAGTTCAATGTCCGTTTCATTAATTGTGGTGAATCCTGATGCCGCTGTTTCATGGACACTTAAACCGCCTTTACCCATACCAATATCCGCTTTCCTGAATTGTGCCCGGGTCTTGGTTATCGGTGGACAGTCGAGAATGGCTTTGGCGCTGTCCTCAATGAGTTTTTCGTTATCAAAGTCCACCCGATATGTGGTTTTATGTTTTATACGGTTCCACAATGCTTGAAATTCAGCGCTTTCAAGAATGGCTTCTCGAGTTCGGACCGTGATACGTTCATCGGCATTCTTGATGTCCAATTTACCGGCGAGCTTACGGAGTATGTCCTTAATCCCCTGAGCCTGGTTGGCATATTCGTACGGCAGATTCAGCGTGTTTTCCTTCAGTGCTTTGCGCAGGCGGTCCTGAACCCGACCCTTGTTATCAAGAAACTCATTATCCTTTAAGAATTGCCAAAGTAGTTCAGACTTCTCAACACCTAAAGGCTTTACCACACCATTTTCATCGGTTGCAGGCAGGGTGGCAAATTGGTGCTTCTCAACAATACCAAACCGGATGCCGGTGTCTTTTTCGATTTCCTTTTGCAGGTTCTCGGCAAACTGTTCGTAACTTTCGGTCGCAATAACCGTCAGCGTATTGATGTCAAAACCATGTAGACGCTGCCCCTCCTGATTGACACACAGCCTGAGTCCCCGACCAATGGTTTGACGCCGTTCGCGTTCCGTACTCATATCCCGGAGCGCGCATATTTGAAACACGTTCGGGTTGTCCCAGCCCTCGCGCAGGGCGGAGTGGGAAAAGATAAATTTCAGCTTTGATTCAAAACTCAGCAGTTTTTCCTTTTCCTTCATGATCAGGTTATAGGCGCGTTCAGCATTGTCGCGATTGGTCTGATTATTTTCGGCGGTTTCTGTCCATCCGCCTTTTTTATCGATTGAAAAATAACCGTTATGTACCTCGCTGGCATCTATATCCAAATCAATTTTTTCAAACAGTGTCTGGTATTCGGGCTGCTTTGCGAGTTTGCGGTATTCTTGTTCAAACATCAGGGCGTACTTCCCTTTAACCTCGTTTCGATCTTCATCATACTCACGATAATATTTTACGCTGTCGATGAAAAACAGGCTAAGGACCTTGACGTCGCGTTTCTGTTCGGCAAAGCGCATTTCCTTATCCAGATGTTCCTTGATCGTTCGCCGGATCATCAAGCGCTTCAGGTCATCAGGATTGACGCCGCCAACTTCATCACCTGGTTGCAAGGTGAATTCTCCACCAGGGATACTGATTTCCATGGATTGATTATTCTTGCCACAGGTAATAGTTCCGATACGGCAATTTTCATAAATCGCACGACCGGTTTCCTGTTCCAGATCATCGCCATCTTCAACGGTCATCATCGCTCGTCGCACATTTTTGCCCTGGGCGATGTCGATTTCTATTCTGGCAGTAATAGACCCGTGTTGATTGTTTGTGGAAAGGAGTTTGACGTAGGACTTATTGTGACCGCCTTCAATTTCCAGAGAAGCCACTTCAATCTGTTTCACCAGCTTGCGCTCATAAGCATCAACAGCGTCCAACCGGTGGAGCATATGGTGCTTGTCCACATGAGTGGCGGAATATCGGAGGGTGCAAAGAGGGTTCATGGCATCAAGCGCTTTTTTCCCCTGACCCTTCAGACCGCCATCGACACTTTGTGGCTCATCGACGATAATGATGGGGTGGGTTGCCCGCACCAGGTCAATCGGTTTTTCTCCACCGGTCTTCTCGCTGTCTTTGTAAAGATTATTGACGTCTTTTTTATTGATTGCCCCGACCGTGACCACCATAATCTGGATATTCGGGCTGGTTGCGTAATTTCTGACCTGACCCAGTTTTCTGGAGTCATAAAGGAAATATTCATAGCCCTTGGCGTTTGGGTATAAATTTTCAAAGTGGCCGCGTGTGATTTGCAGGGTTTTATAAGTCCCTTCTTTGATGGCGACGGAGGGCACCACGATCATAAACTTGGTAAACCCGTAGCGTTTGTTTAGCTCGAAAATCGTGCGCAAATAGACATAGGTCTTCCCGGTGCCGGTCTCCATCTCCACGGTAAAATCACCACTGGCAAGTGAGTCTGAAGGGCGCAGACCGTTTCTCAGCTGTATATCCTTAAGGTTCTTCAGGAGTTCATCATCCAGAAGCCGGAGGCGGTTGCCGATACCCAGGGTGGATTCCCCCATGCCAGGAAGCGCTGTCTGTCCGGAAGGGTCCACCAGCTTTGATACGGTAAACTCGGTACGGTTGATATCCTGGCCTCGAAACAGGTCAGCCACTGCTTCAATGGCTGCCTTCTGGTAATCGAGATTGTCTTCAAAGTGGAGTTTCATAAAAACCTCTATTAACCACGGAATTCACTGAAAAAATAAAGCTTTTCTCCGTGTTTGCCGTCTGCTTAGTGATTATTTTTCAATTTGTGAAGCCTGCAATACGTTTCTCGCTCCACAAAATATTTTGTGGAGCGCACAGGCGCCACAAGTCAGATTGTTGAGCGCATAATGGATATTGTGCGCAACTAAAGGTTTTGTTGCATATACACACTCAACAAGAAATTCATAAAACATTTCTTCCTTCCGCTGCGGTAGTGTCAAATATCTTTCGCACTTTTAGTTT
>CAYZCC010000030.1:0-661 GCA_964476805.1 uncultured Desulfobacula sp. | reverse complement strand
CATTTCGTCCTTCCGCTGCATTTAGCAGTTCAGGAAAACAGAGAATTGCAGCCCTTCTGCCACTGCCGGGTCGTAATTCAATCAACACATTAGCCCCTCTTAGTTGACGCAAGAGCCCTAATGTTGTCTGTTTGTGAATATTATGTTCCTGATGCAACTGGTTTGCAAGATCTGTTGTAGAAAAAATAGGTTTGCTGAATAGAGCGTCCAGTAAATGAACCGAATACTGCGAGTGTGTGATTTCCTGAATTTTAATCTTCATTTCCTCATACAAAGCCATGATTTTCTTTACCCGGCGGCTGTTCGATCCAGCTTGAATTGTAATCACTTTTAAGAAAGTCATTCATGCGTACCGGCTCGGGTGGGACAAATGATGCTTCTTCAATTGAACAACCCGGTTTGCCGATCCAGTTTTGATCCTTCCGGAATTCCCCGGGCGTTTTGTTTTGGCCACGTACCGAATTGAGCAGAGTTTTATGTATTTCCCGGATAAGCCCCAAACGAATCGGATAGTCCCTCAAATATTCCGATGCTTGAAATAGCGCCTGGCGATAATTGGATATTTCCTGAATATCCTTATATTTTTCACCTTTCTTGACAAGTCCGGCTTCCTGCTCCAGCACTTCATCAACAGTTGCCTGTGTGCCTTCTATTTTGGAGG
>CAYZCC010000029.1:14096-14848 GCA_964476805.1 uncultured Desulfobacula sp. | reverse complement strand
TTTATAATAGGCGAGGAGTTTTCATGAAAAAAATTAAAATGATTACACTTGTTGTTGTTTCCTGTCTGATTTTCAGCGCACATCTTTATGCAAAAACCGCCATTATCGTTGCAAGTTTTGGAACCACTGTGCCCGCTGCAGTACAATCCATAACCAATATAACTTCACGGATAAAGGCCGCTTTTCCAGATACCGAGGTGAGAGTTGTGTTTACATCAAATATTATCCGGTCCATCTGGCAGAAAAGATCTGAAACCCCTGAAAAATGGATAAAAAAAGGGATTCCTGAAGAAATCCTTTTCACAAAAAATCTTTTATCTACTTTTGGAGACTTGAAAAGTCAAGGATTTAAAGATGTTATTGTTCAGCCCACCCATTTGTTTCACATGGAACAATTCTCTGATTTAAGGGCGTATGTAGAGGCCATCCGTTCCATAAAAACCATTCGGAACCAATGGAAACCCTTCAATAAAATTGCGCTTGGCAGACCGGCCCTTGGCACCATGGGAGATGTATATCCCTACCATGATGACATGAAAAAAGCCGTTAAAGCATTTGAAAATGACGTCCTGACTGCAAAACAGAAAAAAGCTGCCCTTGTCTATATGGCCCATGGTAATGAATTGTGGTCAACCGGTCTGTATGTTGAATTCCAAAAATTAATGCGGCAGACCTATCCGGGGGTTAAAATTTTTATAGGAAGTGTTGAAGGGTATCCCGGTCTTGAAGATATCAGAAAAAGCCTTAACCAT
>CAYZCC010000029.1:1609-14086 GCA_964476805.1 uncultured Desulfobacula sp. | reverse complement strand
ATTTTACTCCCAAAATTGATAAAGTCCTGTTAAAACCCATGATGATTGTTGCAGGGGATCATGCAGAAAATGATATGGCCTCTGATGAAGATGATTCCTGGAAAACTGTATTAAGCAGTGATGGTTTTCAAATTGAAGCAGTGCTCCAGGGCCTTGGATCCAATAACCTTTTCGCAGATCTTTTTGTAGATCATATAAAAGATGCGGCAAAAACTTCAGGTATCAACCTGCAGATGATGGCAGAACATTGAATAGACCCCATGCCATATCAAAAGTGAGAACAGGATATCTGGTGGTCTTTTTCACCCTTTTTCATGTTTTGATGATGATGGTTTCTTTATCTCTCGGGTATATTGATATTCCAATTAAAGAGATCATCGCCGTTCTATATGGAAAAATTACTGCTGATTTCCAGATATTAAACAATATAAATGCAACCTATCTTGCGGTGATTCTTGATGTGAGACTGCCGAGAATTTTAACCTGTGCTGGCGTTGGCGCCGCTCTGGCTGTATCAGGAAGCCTGTTCCAGGGGATCCTGTTAAATCCCCTTGCCGACCCCTACACTCTTGGAATTTCAGCCGGTGCCGCTTTTGGAGCAAGTGTTGCAATTTTATTGAATTTCACGGCAGCCTATGTATCTGTTCCTCTTTTTGCATTTATCGGCGCATGCACAACGCTGTTTGTAGTCATGTTTTTGTCTTACTCTTCAAAAAACCCAATGGCTGGATTGTCATCCAACAATTTAATTCTGTCGGGAATTATTGTTGGCGCAATCCTCTCGGCCGGAATCAGTTTTTTAAAATTTATTGCCAATGAGCAGGTTTCCGTCATCATTTTCTGGCTCATGGGAAGTTTTGCTTCTAAAACATGGTTTGATTTTCAAATTGTCACTCTCTTTCTTTTCGTCGGGTTTGCTGTTTCACTCTTTTATGCCAGGGATTTGAATCTGATTTCACTTGGAGAAAAATCAGCAGCAAGCCTTGGTGTTGATCTGAAAAAAACCAAAATAATTTTACTGGCCACTGGATCACTGCTGGCTGCAGTATGTGTGTCAGTATCTGGTATTATCGGTTTTGTAGGGCTTCTGATTCCTCACATGGTAAGATTCATAACAGGGCCGGATAACCGGAAACTGATCCCTCTCTCCATGCTGGCAGGGGCGTCACTACTGCTTTTTGCAGATACTGTCACCCGCGCAGTTTTACCCCATGAAATACCCATTGGGGTTTTAACCGCTTTAACCGGCGGACCTCTCTTCTGCTGGATATTTAAAAAGAACAGGTTTAAATAATGTTTGAAGGAAAACCCACCCATCGGCTTTGTTGCTTTTACCTGTTGCACTCCTCATGGTCTGCAGTCAACTCTGTCTTCAAAAATGTATCCCTCATGCATCTCTTCGCGCATTGCACCTCATCTATGGGCTGCTTTTCGTCCAAACATTCATGGGTTTTGAGCCGGAATAAAAAATTATGCAATTGAATCTGAAAAATATATCTTTTGCCTATGAAGATGACAGGGTGCTTCACCATGTGGAATGCGCTTTTGTATCTGGAAATTTTTATTCCATCATTGGGCCGAATGGAAGTGGTAAAACCACTCTTCTGGATTTGATTTCCGGATTTTTAAAGCCCTCTGCAGGCCATGTTGAAATTGATGATAAAACAATTTCATCTTTTACTAAAAAAGAGATTTCAAAGAAAATTTCCACTGTTTCCCAGGATTATAGTATCAATTTTCCTTTCCGTGTTAAGGAGGTTGTTATGATGGGACGACACCCCTATATACCAAGGTTTTCACACCCCTCTATGGATGATGTTGAAAGAGTTGAGGCCGTGTTGGAAATATGCGGGATAAAACATCTGCAGGATAGAAAAGTCAATGAGCTGTCTGGGGGAGAAAAACAACGATGTGTGTTTGCAAGGGCTTTATGTCAGGACACACCCATCCTCTTGCTGGATGAAGCCTTTTCCAGTATGGACATCTCCCATACTCTGCATATGCTCGCGCTTGTACAGCAGTCAGTCAAAGAAAAAAACAGGCTGGTCATAAGTGTTTTTCACGATTTAAATCTTGCCTCAAGCTGGTCTGATGAACTGCTGATGTTAAAGCAGGGTGAAATAAAAGCGTTTGGAAGCTCCGGGAAAGTATTAACCCGGCAGACCATCAGGGATGTGTTTGATGTCAGGTCAATTGTTGAATTCAATGAACATGTTCAGGCAAGGCAGGTGTATTATCCGGCAAACAATTAAAAACCGGCAACCCATTAAAAATATGGCAGGTATTGTCGTGGGGCTGATACTTTTAGCTGTTTCAATCTCTGCATCTGCCATTGAGATTACAGATAAAAAAGGCAGGAAAATTCACTTTGAAAAACCCTTTACAAAGATAATCTCCCTCTATGGTGCCCACACAGAAAACCTTTATTATCTAAAGCTTGAACAAAATATCATAGGGGTTTCCATTAATGACACCTACCCTCCGGAAGTGGATGAAAAACCAAGGTTTTCCTATCATGACGGCCCTGAAAAATATATTGCGTTTATGCCCGATCTTGTTCTCATACGACCCATGATTGACAATGGCTATTCAAAATTGATGAATCGCCTTGAACAATCCGGTATTACAATTGTTTCACTTCAGCCTTCCGGCATAAAGGAGATGTATGAATACTGGTTAAAACTGGGTTTCTTAACAGGCAGAGAGCGGCAGGCTGAAAAAATGGTTCAGGATTTTAAAAAGAAAACAGATCGCGTTAAAAGGAAGACCCACACACTTAAAGAGAGAAAAAGAGTCTATTTCGAGGCCATTCATACAAGAATGAAAACTTTTACACAAACGGCCATGCCCATCTTTGCCCTTGAAACAGCTGGCGGAATTAATGTTGCGTCAGATGCAAAAGCATCCCGTAATACAAATATTGCCATATACGGGAAAGAGCAAATCCTGGCAAAAGCATCACAGATTGATGTTTTTTTAGCCCAGCAGGGTGTAATGAATTCTGTAAATATAGAGCAGATAAAACAGGAACCAGGATTCAATATTATTAAAGCGGTAAAGAACAACCAAATATATTTAATTGATGAAAGTATCGTATCAAGGCCTGTTACCAGGCTTTATAAAGGGATTGTAACCATCGGAACAATCCTCTATCCTGATATTTTTAAAGAGGATAAAAAATGAAAACCACAGGAAAACTTTTTGGTGTCGGCGTCGGCCCGGGCGATCCGGAACTTGTCACAATCAAGGCGGTGAGAATTATCAAAAATGCTGATATTATTTTTACAGCGGCATCTACAAAGAACAGCTACAGCCTGGCTGTTGAAATTGCAACACCCTATATATCGCCTTCAACCAGGATTGAAAAATTGTCTTTCCCAATGACCAAGGATGAAAAAGAGGTGGAGACGGCCTGGATTCAGAATGCAAAACAGATATCAGAGCAGTTGCAAAAAGGGAAAAATGCCGTTTTTATTACCCTTGGTGACCCCACAACCTACTCCACATTTGGTTATATATTAAAAAAAATGGCGTGTATTATGCCAGAGGCGGATATTGAGACGATTCCGGGTATTACCTCTTTTCATGCCGCTTCTGCAAGATTGAACAAAACTCTTGTGAAAGGCGAAGAATCCTTGTTGATCACGTCAGGAGCATTTGGAGGGGAGCAGATACTAAGGAACAGGGGTGTTGAAAATATTGCCATCGTCAAGGCATATAAAAATATAAAAGCTATCAATACCGCTTTAAAGCAGACCGGTTTTGATAGTCAATCTGTTGCTGTCTCAAAGTGCGGTCGGAAGAATGAACAAATCATAGACAATATTCATGAACTTGAAACAAAAAAACCGGATTACTGGACACTGATACTGGCGTCAAAATGAAACCGGGCCAATTAAAATATAAAAACCTTTGGATTTCTGCAGGCTTTACTTCTGCCGGTTTGATTTTCAGTGTCCTCTATTTTAACAATATCCCTCTTGCTGTTGGCATTAATAAACTTGGCATTCCTTTACTGCGTCTTATCCTGTTTATTTCCCTGGGACTTCTGGCCGGACAGATCATTGAAGGGTTGGGGTGGACCCGACATCTTGCCGTCCTTGCAAGACCCTTTTTCTGTTTTTCAAATCTTGGCAACAGGTGCAGTGCGGCGTTTACAACTGCATTTTTTTCAGGGGCATCTGCAAATGCCATGCTGCTCGATTTTTATGGGGAAAAGAAAATCAGTAAAATGCAGCTGTTTTTATCTAATTATATAAATCAGTTCCCTGCATTTTTCCTGCATCTGCCCACCACTGTCTTTATCGTGCTGCCTTTAACCGGTTATGCCGGCGCCCTCTATTTTATCATTACATTCCTTGCAACTCTTTTACGAACCCTCTGTTTTCTTCTCTTTGGCAGAATTTTCCTTAAAAGTCACCCCGACAGTGACGAAGTAAAAAACAAATCAGAGGGATATAAAAAAAATGGTAAAAAAAATTTTTCAACTATTATAAAAAAAATAAAATCAACGCTGCCGGAACGTATCATCAGAATAATCGTATGGGTGCTGCCAATTTATACCGTTATATTTATTCTTAATTTAAATGGTTTTTTCGATGACCTTCATATGGCGTTATCACAATCTGTTACTCTCACTATCATGCCAATAGAATCTTTATCTATTGTAATACTCAGCTTTTCTGCAGAATTTGTATCCGGCTTTGCCGCAGCCGGGGCATTGCTGGATGCCGGTGTTATCACCGTGAAACAGACGGTTATTGCCCTGCTGCTTGGAAATGTTCTCGCACTCCCCATAAGAGCGCTTCGTCATCAGGTTCCAAGATATATCGGAATTTTTTCTCCCAGAATGGGGCTGCAACTGCTATTATCAGGACAGGTTTTCAGGGTGATCAGTACTATATTAATAGGAAGCCTTTATTATATGGTAACATAGATGAAACCAATTGACGTTATTGGAATGGGGCACAGCAAAAAAGATCTGACCCAGAGACATTTAGAGATAATAAACAGGTGTGATATACTCATCGCAGGAAAGCGTCTACTTGCAATGTTTGATCTGCCGGGTGTTGAAAAAATTCGTGTGACAGGCGCCATTGAAAACATAGTTGAGATTATCAAAAAGAAAATGGATATCAGTAAAATTGTTGTGCTGGCTTCAGGTGATCCTCTCTACTATGGAATCGGTTCTACACTGATTAACTATTTTCCTAAAGAACAGATAACTGTTTATTCAAATATCTCTTCTGTCTCCGCTGCTTTTGCAGCGATAAAAGAACCATGGCATGATGCAAAGATTATCACTCTCCATGGGAAACAATCCAAGCCTTTCTGTTTTTCAACGCTTGAAGGAGAAGACAAAGTCGCTTTTTTAACAGACCCGAAAAACAACCCACAATATATAGCGGATGAATTAATAAAAAATAGGTTGTTAAACTTCAAATTTTGTGTTGTGGAAAACCTTGGCGATGAAAAAAAAGAAAAAATAAAATGGATGAAAAACATTGAAGAGGCCGCCACACAAAAATTTTCTCACCCCAATATTGTGATTCTAAAAAAAGACAGAGCGGCATATAATAAAAATATTTCACATGAAACACATATTGGAATGGAAGATTCTGAGTTTAAACATTCAAAAGGATTGATTACAAAATCTGAAATTAGAAGCATTACACTCTCCAAACTAAAATTGATAAAAAAAAATCACCGGTTGTGGGATGTTGGATCCGGATCCGGTTCGCTTGCAATTGAAGCGGCACTTCAAATTCCAGAAGGAGAAGTATATGCCATCGAAAAAAATCAAAATAGAATTTGTGATATTGTTTATAATAGTAGAAAATTCAATTGTGCAAATATAAAAGTCCTTCACAATACCTTCCTAGAAGGGGTGGATGATATTGAAAAAAGGCCGGACAGAATTTTTATTGGCGGGGGAGGAAAGGGTCTTCAAAAAATTTTACACTCCTGCTGTAAAAAACTTTTACCATCGGGTGTGATAGTGATTAACAGTGTGGTGTTGCAAAATTTTCAAACCGCATTAAATTTATTGGAGCGATTAAAATTCAACCCTCAGATTGTGCAGATCCAGATTTCAAGATCCCGATCCATGCCATCTGGTGACAGGCTTGAGGCGTTGAATCCTGTATGGATCATTTCAGGAACAAAGCCTGGCAAGGCAAATAATATAGAACCATCCGTCTGGAACGCAACTTTATAAAACAAGTGGACAACATATGAAAAAAAATAAAAACAGCGTCGTTTTTGCAGGCGCCGGGCCGGGGGACCCTGGACTTATCACTGTAAACGCCATGAATGCTCTTAAAACAGCAAATCTGATCATTTACGCAGGTTCTCTTGTGCCTGAAGCGGTTTTATGCTGGCGTGGTGAAAAGACAGAAACAAAATCAAGTGCCGGCATGGACCTGAATACAATTATTGATACCATCAAAACCTATCATGAGAGAGGGGAAAAAATTGTTAGACTGCACACAGGGGACCCGGCTTTGTATGGTGCTATTCACGAACAGATGGAAGCACTTGAAAAATTAAACATTCCCTATGAAATTATCCCTGGAGTGACCGCCGCATTTGCAGCGTCGTCAAAAATGAATATGGAATACACCCTTCCTGAAATTACACAGACACTGATTTTAACAAGAGTCTCCGGAAGAACGCCTGTTCCTGAATCAGAAGCCCTTGAAAAACTTGCGGCACACCAGGCCGCCATGGCAATATATCTCAGCATAGGTCTTATAGAGAAAGTTCAAAAAGTTCTGGAAAAACATTACGGCAAAGAGTCTTTAAGTGCAATTGCCTATAAGGTCAGTCATCCGGAAGAAAAAATTATTTACACAAAAACAAAAAATCTTGTTAAATCATGTGAAGAGAATAAAATTACAAGGCATGCGTTGGTTATTGCAGGAAAATGTGTGGCCGCAGCCGGTGGTGACAATGACAGCCAATCAAAAAATATTTTAAAATCAAAATTATATGACGCAGGGTTTTCCCATGGCTGTAGAGAAAAAAAATAATCAAATAGACACCATCGCTATTTGGAGTATTACGCCGAACGGAAAACTTCTTGGTGCAAGAATTCAAAATGAAATTAAAGGGTCGGTTTTGTTTGTATCTGAAAATATCTGCGAAAACAATTATCAGCCGCCCTCCCATAAACAATTAATTTTTGTTTTTAAAAAATTATCCAGAGAGATGGCACAGCAATTTAATAAATTTGCGGGTCATGTTTTTATTTTTTCCACTGGAATTGCAATCCGCATCATCGCACCTCTGCTGAAATCAAAAACAATTGATCCGGCAATTGTAGTGGTGGACGACCAGGCCAATCATGCCATAAGTTTTCTATCCGGGCATCTTGGCGGTGCCAATGCATTAACTAAAAAAATTGCTGCGCTTGTCCAGGCAGACCCTGTGATTACCACAGCAACAGATACCAACACCCTTCCCTCCATTGATATGATTGCACAAAAAAATGGGATTAAGATTGAAACACCGCAAAACATTAAACATATTAATATGGCTTTTTTAAAAGGGGAGCCTGTCAATTTATATGACCCTTCCGGTCATGTCAAAAAAACGCTTCCTGGAAATTTCTGGAGCGACAGAGTGGATACAGGTAAAAAAGCAGATGGAAAAAATGAAAGAAAAAAAATATTCTGCTCCCATGAAATAAAAAAGGTTTCACGTGAAACTTTGATTTTAAGACCCCCTGTATTGAGTGTGGGAATCGGGTGCAACAGGGGAACTGAGTATCACGTCATCAAAAAATTTTTAATGTCTGTTTTAAAAGCACAAGGCTTGTCCATTGACAGTGTCTGTAAATTCGGGACAACAGAGGTAAAAAAAGATGAAACCGGTTTGTTAAAACTCTCTGATGAGATGCAGATCAAGATCGATTTTTATAATAAGCAGGAATTAAACGCAGTGACAACAATTCAAACTCCGTCAAAAATGGTGGAAAAACACCTGGGTGTAAAAAGTGTTTGTGAGGCAGCGGCAATTTTATCAGCCGCATCATCCAGTGGTACATCAGAGGAATCCAGTGGAGAGTTAATTGTTACTAAACACAAAAACAGGGATGTTACCATTGCAGTGGCAATAAAAAAATGACACTTTATGTAATCGGAACAGGGCCTGGAAGTCTCTCCTATATATCCAGGAGGGCCATTGAAATGATCAAACAGGTCGACTGCATTGCCGGCTATACCACATATCTCAATCTGATCAAAGATCTTATTCCAGATAAGAAAATAATCTCTACCGGTATGACAAAAGAGGTGGAGAGGGTGGAAAAAGCAATTGATATGGCACTGAGCGGCAAGTCTTGCGCCCTTGTTTCAGGAGGGGACCCCGGTATTTATGCCATGGCAGGCCTTGTTTTTGAAATCTGTAAAAAAAGGGATATCAAACTGAAAAGAGTCGGTGTGAAAGGGGATGACCGTTCAAACTGTCAAGGATGGCTCTCACTTGAGATTATTCCCGGGATTCCAGCGCTTGCCGCAGGCGCCGCTTTGGCAGGAGCGCCCCTGACCCACGATTTTGCCGCCATCTCTTTGAGTGATCTTTTAACCCCTTGGGAACAAATTGAAAAACGACTGACCTGTGCAGCCATGGCAGATTTTGTCATTGTGATTTATAACCCAAAAAGTAAAAAGCGCAACTGGCAGCTGGGGAAAGCCCGGGAACTTATACTGGAACATAGAAAAGAATCTACGCCTGCTGCCATTGTCACACGAGCCATGAGAGAAAATCAGACCATCTCTTTCACGACACTAAAAGAGCTTGACAGAGCCCATGTCGATATGCAGACCGTTGTCTTTATCGGTTCGAGTACTTCCCTGCGATATCTTGATTTTCTTTTTACACCAAGGGGTTATGGGGGAAAATATGAGATATGAACACCGTTTTATAAAACCATTTACAGCATCCAGTGGAAGGATGTCAGCCTTTAAGGGAGCATTATGACCCATTGCGATAAACTCTTGATTATACTTGCAGCGGTTCAGCCGTCATGGTGTTTGAGCGAAGCGTGAGCGAGTTCATGGCGGACAGCAAAAGGAATCTGAAAGCTTGCAGCCCTGTTCGCCCAGCAACCGGAATGCAAACAACCTGGAACGGGTTGATGAATGACAGCAGAGCCACTCTAGGACAAAGAGAAAAATGAAGGGATATATTCAGGTTTACACAGGAGACGGCAAGGGTAAAACAACAGCAAGCCTTGGTCTTGCGATTCGGGCAGCCGGTGCCGGACTGAAAGTTTTTATTGTTCAGTTTTTAAAAAAAGGTGATTACTCTGAGATGAAGGCGTTATCGCGATTTAAAAACATCACCATAGAACAGTGTGGTCTTGGAAAGTTTGTAAAAGGAAAACCATCTGAAGAGGATATGGCTGCCGGTGCCGCAGGGTATCTAAAATTGTGCGAGATTTTAAAACAGAACAGACACGATATGGTTATTGCTGAAGAGGCAAATGTGGCTGTGATGTGCAACCTGTTCAGTGAAAAAGCGCTTTTAGAACTGATGGATATGAAACCTGAAAATGTTGAACTCATCATAACAGGTCGCAATGCCGGGCAGAAAGTGATTGAAAAAGCAGATCTTGTTACGGAGATGAGAGAGATAAAACATTATTATAAACAGGGTGTTAAAGCACGTGTAGGGATAGAGAAATAGTGAAAAATAACATTGCCATCCTGGGAACAGGTTCTGATGTGGGAAAATCCATTATTGCAGCAGCGATCTGCAGGATTTTCGCAGACAAAGGAGAAAAAATTGTCCCCTTTAAATCCCAGAATATGTCCAATAATTCAGGGATTACTCCGGAAGGCCTTGAAATGGGTCGTGCCCAGATTGTCCAGGCAGAAGCTTCAAGGCTTGTTCCCCATGTTGATATGAATCCCATTCTTTTAAAACCAACAGGGGAGAAGCAGTCCCAGGTAGTTCTTAATGGAAAAGTCCATGGAAGCTATACCGCAATGGATTACCATAGAAATAAAAATTTTTATTATAACGAGGTCTGCAAAGCGTTTGACCGTCTGGACACAAAACATGACAGGATCATCCTTGAGGGCGCCGGCTCGTGTGCGGAAGTGAATCTCATGTCCAATGATATTGTTAATTTTGCCATGGCAGAGTATGCAAAAGCAGATGTGATTCTTGTGGCGGATATTCATCGAGGTGGGGTGTTTGCACAGCTCATCGGCACGCTTCAGTGTCTTTCTCAAAAATATCAGGATATGATAAAAGGTTTTATCATCAATCGTTTCAGAGGGGATATTGCTCTTTTTAATGACGGCATACAATATATTGAACAGCAAACCGGAAAAAAGGTTTTGGGTGTGCTTCCCTGGTACACACACTTTAAGATTGATGCAGAGGACTCTGTTGAAATTGAACACTGCAGCAGTTTTAAAGATTTTCAAGCGGATAAACCTGCCATTGCCGTCATCAGGCTTCCCTATATTGCAAATTTTACCGATTTCCATGCTTTTTCAAAAATCAATGACATTCAAACCTTTTTTATTGACAAACCAGATCACCTGTCAAAATTTAAAGCGGTGATTATTCCTGGTTCAAAAAATACACGTAAAGATCTTGAGTGGTTAATGAATCGTTTTAAAAAACCCCTTGACGCGTATTATAAATCCAATGGCCGTATTTTTGGAATCTGCGGCGGTTTTCAAATGCTGGGTGAATTTGTGGATGATCCTGAAGGCCTTGAGGGGAGCGCTGGCATTACCAAAGCGCTCGGGCTTCTTCCTGTACATACCCTACTGAAATCACCCAAAACAACCACCATCAGTAAGTTTATCTGGGGTAACACTGAAGGCACAGGCTATGAAATCCATATGGGGGCGACCCGTTTAAATGACGGCGGCACCCCTCTGCTTGAAATTACTGAAAGAAACAGCCTGCCGACTACATCGACAGACGGGTGCGTAGCAGATAACCGTCAGGTTGCCGGAACATATATTCACGGGTTTTTTGATTCCCGCCATGTTTTGAAAAAATGGTTGAAGTGGGCAGGAATAAATGACACGGTTTCATGTGAAGATATGAATTCCATAAAAGAGAGAGATTACACTCTTTTAAAAGCGCACTTTGAAACCCATATCGATCTTGCCCCTCTGTTTTAAAGCCTGACGCAGCAGTTGCGGGTCGTTTTTAAGTCAACAATGGTGAAATTAAAGATAATAGTCTATATAATTTTCCTGAAAACATTTACATTATCCCGCAAATTTTCTATCTTTATCAGGATTAAAATTTTACACATTTTAAATTTGAAAGAAAAAACCATTGGAACCATTAGATAAAAAGCTGACGCTGCCTGCGCTTGCCCTTCAATATGGAACAATAAGCCAAGCACAGTATGAACAGATATATAAATTAGATGCATTGAACCAAAAGCAGGGTGTTAAAACTGATTTTTCCCAATTGCTGCTGACCCATAAATTTGCAACGCAACATCAGGTTGCGCTTCTCGAACTGATACAAGGATATATTGTCATTAAAAAACAGGGAGAAGCGTTTGGTAAAATAGCCATTGGGAAAGGGCTTGCAACCAGAGAAGATATTGATAAAGCGCTTGGACATCAGAAAAAAGAGTTTAAACGGGCTAAAAATAAAAAAATGATAGGGGATATACTGGTCGAAACCCAGGTCATTACAATCAAACAGAAAAATATCATATTAAAAGAGCAGACATTTCTGGATAAAGAGGTGCAGAGTATCCATGAACCGGATGATTCAGATGAAAACAGAGTCCCTCTTTCAAAGTATAAAAAACTGTTTTTACAGGTAAAAACAGTGGATCAGGAATTTGCTGCCCGTGTTGCTGAAAAAGGGCTTGCATCTGAAAAGGAGATCAAAACAGCGCAAAAGGTTCAGGAAGAGGCGTTTGAAAAAGAGAATATCATTCGCACCCTCGGCGATATCATGGTTGAACTGAAATATTTAACACCAGAGCAGAAGGATCTTGTCCTGAAAGAGCAGAATCGAATAGGGACTTTGAAAGATAAAAAGAGTGATCCCACCATTCAATTGAATATCAGTCCGGATAAAATGGAAGCCGTTGTGAAAGTTAAAAAGGATTTTTCAGATATTACCTTAGAGGATATCAGGCAGGCAATTGATGCTGAGGGAATTAAATATGGCGTATATCCTGATTCAATTCTTCAGTGTAACCTTGATCAGAAAAACACAGAATTTATCGTAGCCAGCCAGAATTTCTCTTTGGAAGTGATAAAATCGAGGCAGATTTCTTACAATTTTACCACAGACAAAATAGACACACAAATTAAAAAAAAAGGCGAAGCCCTTGCTGAATATCGTATATCAGGCAATTCCCATATAAAAAAGGATCTGTTTGGCAACCGTGTTGCGCAGGACACGGGATATGGTTTTGCCTTGAGATGTTCATCTGGAACCAGGCTTTCTAAAGATAAAAAAAAAGTTTTGGCC
>CAYZCC010000029.1:0-1599 GCA_964476805.1 uncultured Desulfobacula sp. | reverse complement strand
GTAAAACAGGTTTTCCCTCTCTCTCCATCGAAAAAAAGATATACATACATCCCCAGATCAGTGTTCTTGAGGATGCAGATCTCAAGTATGGCCGCCTTGAAGCATTTGCACACCTGAATATTTCAGGTGTGCTGACCGGCGCATACCCGGTGACTGCAGGGAACATAGATGCCCGTGAGATCAGGGGCGGGCGTATTGAAGCTGTTGGTGACATAAAATCTCAGGTCGGCATTACTGATTCTGTCATCAGTACACAAGGAGATGTTTATGCCAGATATGTTCATAACAGCAGAATTGAAACATTTGGAAATATTTATATTGAAAAAGAAATCATTGATTCGCAGATTTTCTGCAGCGGCAGGATTGATTCTAAAGAATGCCGGGTTATCACTTCAACCCTGTATGGTAAAAAGGGAATTGAGCTTGCCGGTGCTGGAAGTGAGAAAACAGGTGACTGTATCCTTGGAGCAGGGAGTGAACACCATATTCTTGAAAAGGCAAGAGTTATCAATCTTAAAATAGAGGACATCAGCAGACAGTTGAATGATCTGAAAGAGAAAAAAGAGAACCAGGAATATTATTCAAAAAAGAATTTTCAAAAAATGCTTGAACTTAAACACTTTCATGACCGTGCTAAAGTTAAAAAAGAGAAACTTACTGAGGAGTTTAAGAAAAGAAAAACAGATGTAAAAAAAGAGAATCTGAAAAATACGACTGCCCTGATTCACAATTTTGAAAAAAGGATGAAAGCGTCTCTGGTTTCGTTAAAAAAAATCAATCAAATAAAACAGGAGTATGACAAAGAGAGTAAACAACTTGAAAAAAAAATAAAAACCCTTGAGCCAAAAATAGAGAGAGCGGTTGCAGGACTTCAAACAGATCTGTTTGCATTTTTTGAGCGGGCCGGAAAGGAAGAGGGCAATCCTCAAATCAGGATCAATAAAAAAATATTTGCCGGAACAATAGTGAAGGGGGTCTACTCTTCTTTGAAAATTGAAGAAGATAAAAAAAATATCACTGTTTTTGAAAGGCAGGATTCAAAAAACAATTTTCACATGGTGCCGCAGGCGTAATCTATAAATAGGGCTTCAACGACTTTCAGGCTGACGTGTTCAGTGTATCAATATTGGAGAATATTTTATTCAGCGTGTTTTTGCAATTATCCATTTCATTTTTAGAAATGCCATGTTCCGCCTCTATCAGCAACTCTTTGACAACATCAATTAAGTTAAGTTTAAAATCTTTTGCCTTATGGGTCAGATAAACAAGTTTGCTTCTCTTGTCATTCCGGTCTGGAATTCGCAGCACAATATTCTTTTTTTCCAGAACATTTACCAGCCTTGTAATAGCGGCTTTATCCTTGACCGCAGTCTTTGCAAGCTCCTGTTGCGTTTGTCCGTCTTTCCTGTATAGATGAACAAGAATGCTCCACTGTTCATAACTTACATCAAAATCAGAATCTGCAAATTTTTTACTGAGCCTTTTAACAATTGATCTGGATGTTCTTCCTACAAGATATGCAATGGATGAATCAATGATCTGTTCAAATGTTTCCATATTTTAATGTTTCCATATTTTAGTGATACCTGTTCTATTTAA
>CAYZCC010000028.1:7525-14886 GCA_964476805.1 uncultured Desulfobacula sp. | reverse complement strand
CCGTCCGATGAGCATACCCACAAACGGACCCCAGGCAATCCACCACGCCCAATAAAATATGGTCCATCCGTTCTGCCATTTTCCGCCTTCCCATGATTCGCTCCAGAATGCCAGATGCATAAAGTTTTGAATATAGTCCCCTACTGAATCACTAAATACATTCAGGATGAACAAGGTGGGGCCGAGGACAAATATAAAGCACATCAGAAGTCCGGCAGCCCAGATATTGATGGAACTGACCCGTTTAATTCCCCCATCAAGCCCTATAACCACTGAAACACAAGCAAACCCCGTAATAATAGCGATCAGGATTACCTGAACAACACCATTGACGGGAATTCCGAACAAAAAATTTAAACCGCTGTTGACCCGTTGACATCCCAGGCCCAGAGATGTGGAAACGCCGAAAAGGGTGCATGCAGTGGCAAAAATATCTATAATATGGCCAGGCCAACCGTAAACACGGTCGCCGAGCAGGGGGTAGAACACGGTTCGTATCGACAATGGTAATCCCCGGTTGAATGTCGAAAAAGCCAAGGCCAGTCCGACCAAAGCATAAATAGCCCATCCATGAAATCCCCAATGCAGATAGGTGTACATTAAAGCGGTTCGGCCTGCTTCAGCGGTTCCGGCTTCTACATTACCGGGAGGCGCCACAAAATGATACATGGGTTCGCCGACCCCGAAATAAAGCAAGCCGATACCCAGTCCGGCACTGAACAGCATCGCTACCCACGCCGCATCGCTGAATTCCGGTTCAGCATCAGGACCGCCAATTTTTATATCTGAAAATCTGCTAAAAATAAGGTACACGCAATAAAGTAAGGTGACATTCATGGTTAGAACCATAAACCAGCCGAAGTATTCCATACTCCAGTTGAACAACTCTTTGAAGATATTACCCATTACGGTATGCAATGAAATGGTAATAACAACGAACCCTACGATGAAAATTGAAGAAATCCAAAATGTCGCCGGTTGAATGTGATAATGAATGAACCCGGTTTTTTTCTCTTTAATGACAGGCTTGGTACGCATTACAATATCCTCCTTTTATTACAGTTTTTTTTGATAAAGAATTCTTTATTTGTCGCCACCTAAAAGAATCTGTCTGGTCTCCTCATCTTCAAGGCAACCCCCTATATGCTGCTGTATATCAAATGCAGCCAAATGGATTTCAAATAAATGCATCCTGTGTAAACAAGTAAAAATTTAACCTACCCTTCTACAGGAAACCTGAATGAAAATTTCGTTTCATAACATAACCTCTTTTAATGAATGGATAATTTTTGGAATCCATCTGTAAAAGGCGCAGACGGGTTCCGATTCTTTTACCTTGGTTTGCATGTTGCTTTTGCTATTCTCCAGTCTTGATTTGGATGATATATTTTTCAAGTTCCCGGTCAATATCTTCTTCAAGAACCTTACCCGGGCATTGGTCAAGGATTTCCTTGAATCTGATATTAGCCTTTTGAACCAGATCCATTGAACCGGATTTTTCCCACTCCTCGTAGCTCTGGGAAAAGGAAACCTCGGGTTTCCAGAAATTCCTGAAGTGCTTCATGGTGGACGGATGCATCAAATAGTTCCCCCCGTGTCCCACTTGGGCGATGATCTGTTTTGAAAAATCCTGCTCAAAGCTCTCAATACCTTTTATAATACAGGCGGTCCTGGACATGATCTCCTCGTCAATGATAAATTTTTCATAGGAAACCGTCATCATGGCATCCAGAAGACCAAAGACCTCATTCACTATGGTGACGCCTCCCATGGCCAGCATCAGATAGTTCTGCATGGTTTCGTATCCGGCCTGGCAGTCCGGTATTTTGGCATCGGTCAGACCTGCCATGCACCGGGTGGGGACATGGTATAATTCCCGGGCCAGTTGGATGGAGGTTATATTGATAAGGTTTGAAATTGGCGAGCCTGTGATATAACCTGCAGTCCGCATATCCGGTACCGCTGAGGCCGGGGAGTAAATAACAGGTGTCCCTTCATTAATGAGTTGCGCCAGCACAAGGCCTGCCAGGATCTCTGCATTTTGAAGAACTACCGTCCCCATGGGATCTACAGGGCTTGAAATACCGGCCATAGCACAGGTAAGGATCATGATGGGCTGTCGGCGGCCTGCAAAAGCCAGGAGAGTTTCACAGGGGATTCCATCATATCTGAGCGGGCTTAGAGGATTTAATGAAACGCCTACCCGGTGTTCGTCGAAAATGGTGTGGCTGTCCAGCCCGGCACCCAGTGATATTTTTACCATATCAAACATCCGGGAAATTTCATTTTTTGTTCCCACATAACCGAAAAGGGGCTTGTCCGATTGGGCCAGGAGCTGACGGAATATTTCCAGGTATCTTAGCGGATGGGTCACATCGGAGGGTTCCACAGGGATCTGACCGACAATGGTGCAGATATCACTCTGGTGGGCAAGCTTATAGAGATTGACAAGGTCTTCAAGTTTTCCCGGCCGCCGTCCCAAATCCATATCCTGGATATAAATAGGGCCGTTGTTAATGCTGACATGAATACCTTCCTGTCGGTCTCCCACAATGATGGACCGTTCATCGTTGCGGGCCTGCCATTGAAAAGTTGACGGTGCACTTTTAATGGCTTTTTCCACCATGCCATCCGGTAAAAAAACAGTCTGACCATCGATGCGGGCACCGTGTTTTTTAAAGATCCCAAGGCATTCATCCGATTGGAAAACTATCCCGGTGTTGGAAAGGATATCCAGTGTGGCGTCATGAAGCTTTAAAAGCGTTTGCTTATCTAAAAGCCTGAAATAGGATGCGATACTCATTTGATCTTTCTTGTTTTTTGTAGGCACAAAGTCATGCTGCATTTTCGTATGTTTTTTGATTATACATATACTCAAAATCCCTTGGGCTTACAAGTCCCAAATAAGAATGTCTCCTTTTGCGGTTATAAAATATTTCGATATATTCAAAAAGACTACTTTTAGCTTCCTGTCTAGTATCATATGTTTGTCCATATACTTCTTCTACTTTTAAAGTATGAAAATATGTCTACTGGGCTCAAGAAAGATTACATTTTTTTCCGTTTTATTTCGGTTATGGCTGCTGTATATTCAAGATTCATGCCATTTGAACATGCCGATAAAGCAGGAATAAAATAGGTGAAATAGGTGAAAATAGGGTGATAAAATTGAAAAAGAGGGCAATAAACAGGAGAAACTCTGCGGGGAGTTTCAAATGTGTAACGGCTCAAGAGTGTAAATGGTTACACTTTGATTTGTCAGGTGGGAGGAACCAGGTGGTATTTTTTCAGCTTCCGGTAAAGAGTTGGACGGCTGACTCCCATGAGGCGGGCTGCTTTAGCCTTGTTCCAGTCGGTTTTTTCAAGTGTGTTGATCCATTCCCGCTTTTCATCGGCTTCGCTCATCGAATCAGTACCTGCTGCAATGCGCCTGTCAAATTGTTTTATTTCAGAAGGGATGTGCGTCATATCAATCGTGTCACCGTCAGCCAGAACAAACCCGTGTTCTATGGCATGTTCGAGTTCCCTGACATTTCCCGGCCAGGAATAGTTTGAAAAAAGTGTCATCACATCGGCTGACAGGGAATGGATTGTTCTTTTGTACTTTTTTTTGAAGTTATTTATAAAATGGTCCACAAAAAGCGGGATGTCACCATACCTTTCCCTTAGAGGCGGCATTTTGATTTCCACCACATGGAGCCGGTAGTAGAGATCCTCGCGGAAATTCCCTTTTTTGACTTCTTCAATCAGCTGCCGGTTGGTTGCAGCTATGATCCTTGTGTCAACTTTAATGGGCTTGCTTTCTCCAACGCGTTCAAACTCCCTTTCCTGTATCACGCCCAGCAGCTTCAATTGCAGGACAGCGGAGATCTCTCCGATATCATCCAAAAAAATGCTGCCTTTGTTGCACATTTCAAACCGGCCCACTTTGTTCTGGATGGCGCCGGTAAACGCACCTTTGATATGGCCGAACAATTCACTTTCCAAAAGCTGTTCAGCCAGGGCAGAGCAGCGGACCGTCACCATGGGGTCGGATGATCGGTTACTTAAGTCGTGAATCTCCCTGGCAACAAGGCTTTTGCCGGTACCGCTCTCTCCGGTAATCAATACAGTCGCATCTGTGTCTGCTACAGCTTGTACAAGCTCAAATACCTTTTCCATCTTGTCGCTGTTGCCGATAATTCTTTTAAATTCAAAAGTTTCTTTGAGTTTCTTTTCTAAAAAGTGGATCCGGGTCAGGTCTTTTACAACAAGAGCGGTTCCAAGTGATTCGTCTTTCTTGCCCATGAGCGGGGAACAGCTGATTGAAATCACGCACTGATTTCCATTCAAATCAGTGAATTCTTTTTTGGGGATTTTAACGCTTTCATGGGTGGCGAATACCCTGTTTATGGGATCAAGACATGCCTTCAAGAAAGGATTTTCAGATTCCGGAATGGAGATCCCCTTCATTTGGTCGACAACAAAATGGGACCCTTTTGAATCACTGCCGGGAAAGCCGGTGTCAATACTGTTGGCGCCGTATATTTTATAGGCCGCATCATTACAGGCAATAATTTTCCGTGCGTTGTCGATACTGATAATGGCATCTGTTACATTAACAAAGAGTGCTTCAAGATGGTTTCTGTAGAGGTCTTTTTCTATCCTGATCCGTTCTTTTTCATCCATGAGCAGTTTGTTTTTCAGGGCGTTGCGGGTGACGCGCAGCAGCGTCTCCTTGACAATGGGTTTTACCATATAATCGTAAGCCCCAAGCCGTACCGCCTCAGCGGCTGTATCAATACTGGGTTGGCCTGTGATCATGATCACCGGGACCAGCAGACCCTTTACATTTATCTTTTCAAGGATCTTTAATCCGTTTTCATCACCGAGAATGATATCCGAAAAAATAATGTCGGGCCGCATTGACAAAATCAGTTCAAGCCCGGTTTCGAAGTCCACAGCACAGGCAACATCGTAACCATCATTAACAAGAAAAGTTTCAAATGAATACCGGATACTCTCCTCATCATCAATTACAACTATTTTTGCACTCATAATCCTTAAGCCCCATATTTTTATACAATCCTTTAAAAATGTTACCACGCCGGCAGGTCAATCTCGACTTTTGTCCACTCTCCCTGAAGGCTTTCGATTGCAAGTTTACCCTGATGTTCTTCAATAATACCATAACTGATGCTTAATCCAAGACCTGTCCCCTTATCCTGGGATTTGGTGGAGAAAAAGGGGTTGCATATTTTATCGATAATTTTTCTGGAAATACCGGTGCCGTTATCCAAAAAGGAGATTCTGATCATGGCATCTTTGTTCATACCAAACGTTGAACAGCGGATGGTGATTTTTTTTTCAAATTTTTTGGTTTTATATTTTTCATTTAAAGCATACCGGGCATTGCTGATAATATTTAAAAATATTTGCTGAATCTGGTGGAGCACGGCCCTGCAGGACGGTAAGTTGTCCGGGATACCTATATCGACACGGATGTGATCTTTTTTCAGCTGGGCATGGGTCAAATCCAGGACATCCTCAATAATTCCCTTTACGATGAGCGGCTCTTTTTCCATGGACCCTTCCCTGGCAAAGGAAAGAAGCTTACTGACAATTATGGCTATCCGTTTACCCTCTTTGATAATCCTTGCCGGAAGCTGAACATGGGGTCCGGCATTTTGGGCATCCTGGCTGTCTTCAATGATCTGGGCGTAATTGATGATACCGGTAATCGGATTGTTAATCTCATGAGCAATACCGGCTGCCAGTTCTCCCAAGGCTGCCAGCTGTGCATTTCGAAGCACTTCGGCGCGCAGACGTTTTTTTTCGGACAAGTTTCTGCAGACAACGACAACCCGGTTTACACTTCCCTGCCGGTTTCGTTGTACCACGTTGCAAGTACACCAGTAATCCTGGAATTTGCCATGATTTAAAAGCGACAGCTCCGTATCATCCTCAAGTCCGTGAATAAAACACTTTTTAATGATGCAATCATCTGGTGCACTGTTCTGGTTGTACAGGATTTCATAGTACGGGCTGTGTTCGGCCCCGGCACCAAAGATTTCTTTCCCTCTTTCATTGGCCCACAATATTTCACCCGTATCGTCTACCATGAGCATGGCATCATTTACAGCATTGATAATTCCACTGATTTTTTCTTCACTCTGTTTTAGTGCTTTCTGGGCGAGGTCCAGTTCATTCACCCTTTTTTTAATGCTGTCAAAAGAGGCTTTTGTTGCTTTTGCCATGGAATTGAACTGCCTGGACAGCACTTCAATTTCATCACCGGTTTTTTTAACCGGGATCTCTATAAATTTTCCTTTTGCAATATGTTCTGCTCCTATTGTTAAGTCCCGGACCGGTTCCAAGAGTTTTCGGATAAAATAGAAAACAAGGAAGGCGGAAATGGCGCCGCCACCCCAGATAATTAGCAGAAAAAGTCTTCTGTAAAACTGGATCAGATCTTTGATCACACTCCAATTGCCAATGCTAACGATTCCCCATCCTGTTCCCGGGACATTTGAAAAACCTGATATAGAAATTTCACCGGTTATGTTTCTTGTCACTGTAGCGCCGTTCATTCCATTGATGACTTTTTGAACCGCTTCCTGGTCATCCATTCTTGTGCCGAGCAGCGAACTGTGACGATGATAGAGGACATTTCCCTTACCGTCTACAAGGTAGGCATAGCTGCTTTTCCCGGCCTTAAATTCCAGAACTTGTGTATAGGTCGTACCGAATGTTGAGTAATTCACCGAGCAGATACCGGCCACCGCACCGGCAAATTCACTGTCCCTGCTGATAATGGGAACCCCGATGATGACAAAATTATTTTTCTTTTTTCTGGTGAAAATAATGTCGGAAAAAAAGGGGCGAAGTGTTGTTTGAATGGTGTCAAATCCTGCTTTGTCAGGAAATTTTCCACCATCAAAAAAAGTTTTATCAGGATAAGACCAGACGGCATTCCCTTTTTGGTCATATATATGGATACCGCCGTCAAAAAAGTGATGCCAGTTTTTTGTTTGGGATATGGTGCTCCCTATATGCTTTAAGTTCATTGATTTGACCGGTTCACTTTCTGCCAGTGTCTGCAGGAAGAAAGGATATTTCATCAGATTTTCAGACAATCTTTTCCCGACGATTTCCGCCAGCACGGTATCTCTTTTTTTAACGACCTCAAGCGCAGTATTTTTTATTGTGATAAAGGATACAAGCGTGATTATCCCCATGACAAAAAGGATGGGGAGAAGGGCTAAAAAAATAATTTTTACATGAATGCTCTTAATAAAGCGTCCCACAATTTATCCATTGTTATCAGTGCCCGGTTTCCGGTTCGCAGCTATCAAAGCCCGCCCGTATATCAAAAACTGGAC
>CAYZCC010000028.1:3944-7515 GCA_964476805.1 uncultured Desulfobacula sp. | reverse complement strand
TGACAACTGAAAAACGGTTATCCGGTATCCGAAGTCTTAATATTCACCAGAGCCTGTTCTATCTTATTTTTTGCCGGTGTTGTGACCCAGCTGTTCCATTTGTCCGGATGGTTTTTAAGAAAAATCTGTGCCAGTTTTTCAAATGACGGTATGTCATTACCCGTGCCGGTCCTGTCGGATAACATTTCATTAAAAAAGCGGATATCGATCTTCATTTTTTTAAACATCACGACAAGGTTCGGGGCTTTACTTCCCAGGTTGCTGTTGGCTATTTTATGTACACCGCTGTGGTTAAATGCACAGGCTTCGTTAACAGATGCGGTGGTGTCATTGAAAGCCGCCTGGATAATTTCAACCCAAATTGCTTCTGAATAAGGCGGTTCTTCAAGGATAAACCACTCATAGTTTGTCATAATGGAATTGGGCTCCCAGTAGTAACCAAATATCGGCAGTTTCCTTTTCTGGGCAGTTTCATAAATTGATTTCAGCGATTCGGGAGATATGGGTGAAACCGTATTATAATAGCGATCCAGGCCATATGCTTTAAGCTTTACACTGTTAATATCCCTGCAGGCCCATCCAAAGATGCAGTTAAAAAAAACACCTTTGGAGGGATCTCCCGGATTTGTAAAATCCCGCCAGTGCCGGGTCATGTCAAACACAGTTTTAATCTGCTTTTCCCTGGCATACCACTCGGGAATAATCCAGTACTGCTGCCCGCTATCGTACAGCACGCCAAGATCCCTGATGTTCCCATTGTTCATTTCTTTTTGATACCATGTCAGGTTGTTTTCCCCCCAAAGTTCAAGGGTGATATCAATTTCACCTTTAACAAGACGGTCATGAATCTCTTTGACGGTGCTTTCCACCTTTTCGACCTGATAGCCGTATCCGTGTTCAATAATAAATTCAGCGATGGCATTGTTAAACTTCTGGATATCGATCTGGTCATCGTGCAGGCGTATAATAATATTGTCTTGTGATATGTTAAAAAGATAATAGACAAGCAGCAGCAATAGAAATAGAATCGGAATTATTTTTTTTGGGGTCACAAACTTTGATCTCATATCTCTTTGTTAGCTTAATTTTCCTTTCGAATCAAGCGGGTTATACCGCTATATTGTCTGTCATCGTTTGCAGGCCGGCAGGGTGTTATTTTTTCAGCTCCGAAGTAATGGCCGGTACAATTTCAAACAGATCATCAACAATGCAGTAATCCGATATTTTGAAAATTAGGGCATCCGGGTCATTGTTGATACTGACAATGACATCGGAAGTACTCATCCCTGCAACATGCTGCATCGAACCTGAAATACCGCAGGCGATGTAAAGCTTAGGTGAAACAACTTTCCCGGTCTGCCCGACCTGATCTGATTGGGGACGCCATCCTAAGTCAACTGCATTTCGAGAGGCACCTACAGCACCACCCAGAGTTGAAGCCAGTTCCTCTAAAATTTTGAAATCCGGGCCTTCCATTCCCCTGCCTCCGGATACAATATAATCGGCCTCAGTCAGTTCAGCCTTGGCAGAGGTTTCAATTTTTTCTTCAATGAGAACGACAGGAGTCTCCCCCAAATCCACTGAAACGGATTTGATATTTCCGCTGCCCTGCCCCTTTTCGATTTCAAATACATTGGGACGGATGGCGGCCATCTGGATCTCGCCCTCAATATCGACGGTTGCAATGATTTTTCCCCCGTACAGGGTCCGGGTTGCAACAAGGCGGTCCTCTTCAATATAAAGATCCGTACATTCCATGGCAAGACCGGCATCCATACGCGCGGCAACACCGGCGGAAAGTTCCCGGCCCTGACGGGTAGCACCAAAGATCACGATACAAGGTTCATTATCTTTAATTATTGCAGTCACCACATTTTCATATTCACAAGGGTGGTAGGTTTTAAGACCCGTATCATCAGCCATTATAACAGTGTCTGCACCCAAAGATGCCAGTTCCTCGGCCTGGTTTTTAATATTTTCGCCGAGGACGACTGCCGAGAGGGAACATCCCAGATCGTTTGCCAGTTTTCTGCCCTGGCTTACGGCTTCCAAAGATATTTTCCGAAAAGCCTGGTTCCAAATTTCCGTAATGACCATTATTCCTTTTTTCATTGATGATTTTTCCTTTAAATAGTTTCTCCATGGGAACTAAATGATGTTCGCTTCCTCTTTGAGCCGTCTGACAAGTTCCTTGGCCTTTTCAACTGGTGTTGCACCTTCGATGCGAATGCCTTCGGTCCTTTCCGGAGGGAATTCAAGGGTCCTGATTTTTACCTTGGCACCGGCGATTCCTAAATCTTCCGGATCAAGGTCGATATCTTCCAGATCCCGTTCATCCACTTTTTTTTTCTTGGCTTTCATGATGGCTCTAAATGCAGGATATCTGGGTTCGTTCAAGCCTTTGTTTGCCGTAATGATCGCCGGCAGTTTAGCTTTAACCACTGCCGAGCCTCCATCAATGCTCTGCTCACAGATAATTTCGCGGCCTTCAATTTTTTGGCGGGTAACCAGATTAATCATGGGTAGTTTTCGCATTTTAGCTACAAACGCAGGCACCTGGTAATTATCATCATCCACACCACGGTTCCCGCAGAGGATCAGATCGTGCGGCGTGTCTTCCAAAACCTTGGTAATAATTGTTGCAGTGGTATAGGCATCGACAGCACCGAACTTTTCCTCATCATATTCATCGTTAATATGGATGGCATTGTCCACCCCCATGGCATAAGCGACCCGGATGATCTCCGATACCCTGTCCGGTCCGACAGTAATCAAGGTCACCGTGACATCGTCACGGGACTCTTTTATGCGTAAGGCCTCTTCCAGAGCAAATTCATCATAAGGGTTGATCGCCCATTTGAGATCCTCAGTATCCAGGCAGTCTTTGGACTCTGCAATTTCCACGGGAGCTTCGGTATCCGGCACCTGTTTCATCAATACAAGAATATCCATTTTGCTTTCCTTGTCTATTTTATAAAGGTCGTATGATTCCCCTGATGTTCTCCGGTTAATCCGGAACATTGGGAGGGGCATCTTATTATTTTCTTTTTTCGAAAGGTTACATTTTAGTTGTAATAGGTCAACTATTTTTCAACCGCTGTTTCTGCCTCCTGCAGTCACAACCATTTAGTCCGTTGATTTTTAGGGTCATACGGAGAGGAAAGGTGGAGTTTTGCAGCCCTTAACTCACCTTCTACCATGATTTCATATTTCCCTGATTCCATCCATTCCTTGGTGACACCTTCAGGATTCTTCAGATACCCCATTCCAACAGCAGCACCCACTTCAAACCCGTAAACGCCGGACGTCAGAATGCTGTTGTATTCCCCATTCCTGTAAATCGGTTCATTACCGTACAGCATGATTTGGGAATCTTCCAAAGTGAACATCACTATTTTTCGCTTCAGGGTCTGGCCCTTCTGGGCTTTTAAAGCTTCTTTACCGATAAAATCGCCTTTATCCAATTTGACACCGAAGCCCAGGCCCGCCTCATAGGGATTATCATCCGGCGTTATATCGGATTCCCAATGACGGTAACCGGTTTCCAGGCGTAAGGAATTCACTGCTTGCA
>CAYZCC010000028.1:0-3934 GCA_964476805.1 uncultured Desulfobacula sp. | reverse complement strand
TGCATACCGACAAGTTTAAGTCCATGTTTTTTCCCTTTCTCCATAATGGTGTCAAAAGCGGCCAGAGTATGGTTGGTAGGAATATAAAGTTCCCAGCCAAGTTCGCCTACATAGGACATGCGTACGGCGATACACCGGGTATAAGCCAAATCGATTTCCTGTGCAGTCGAAAAGGCAAATGCCTCATTGGAAAAATCTGTTTTGGACAAATCTGCCATAAGATCGCGGGAGTTGGGGCCCATGACTGCTAACATGGCATATCCCTGCGTGACATCGATGATAGTGCAGATGGCATCTTTGGGGATGCGGCGCTTGATGTAGTCCAGGTCCCGGACAGCAGTCGCTGCTGCGGTAACAATGAAAAATGTTTCATCGTCAAGTTTTGTAACGGTGATGTCAGTTTCAAATCCACCTCTTTCATTAACTACGGGTGTGTAAGAAACAGACCCTGCAGTCCCACCGATGTTGTTAGTGCAGATATTCTGGAGCACCGCCTCAGCGTCACGTCCCTGAACCATGAGTTTACCCATGGAGGTCAAGTCGTACATGCCTACGCCGTGCCGCACGGCAAGGTGTTCTTCTTTTTGCCATGGCAGCCAATTGGGAGCGCGCCAGTCATAGTTGTGAATGGCTTCTTCTCCTTCAGGTGCAAAGAAGTCGGCCCTTTCCCAGCCGGCGGTCATTGAAAAAACGGCGCCATTGGCTTTGAGCCGGTCATGGATGGGGGAGCAGATCACTGGACGGGCAGTTGCCCTCTGGCGATTGGGATAGTGATGTTCATATAAAATGCCCACGGATTCCTTTACACGGTCATGCAGGTATGTTGTATTTTGCTGCCAGGGGAACCAGCGCCGAACATCAACAGGCCAGAGCTGTTCTTCGGGATACCCTTGAGATATCCATTGGGCAAGGGCTCTGCCTACACCGGCAGAGCCTGCAATTCCAACTGAATTCATGCCGCATCCGACAAAGAAATTCTTTACATGGGGCGCTTCACCGATCATAAAGGCGTTGTCCGGTGTAAAACTTTCTGCAGAAATTTGAAGATGCCTTATCTGGGCGTCTTCCAAGGCGGGGAATCTGTCATAACCGCATTCCATAAAAGGTTCAAGCAAATCCCAGTCCTCAGCCAGTTCTGTGAATTTCCAGTTCTCTGGAATGCCTTTCATACCCCATGGTTTTGCCTCGACTTCAAATCCTCCCAAAAGGATTCCGCCGGATTCTTCCTTAAAATAAGTGACACCATCGAAATCTCGGACAGTGGGAAAATGTTTTTTCAATCCCTCAATTGGCGTTGTAATGGCGTGGAGATGTTCTGCCGCATGGAGAGGAATGCTCACATTGACCCATTTGCCGATATCCCGGCTCCACATCCCTGCACAATTGATAAGGTACTCGCAGGTCACAGGGCCGTGCTCGGTTGTTACCCCTTTGATTTTATTATTTTTAATATTGATATCAAGGACTTTACAATTTTCAATGAGGGTCGCCCCACCCATTTTAGCGCCTTTTGCCAATGACTGGGTAGCACCGATGGGGTCTACCTGCCCGTCATTGGGAAGATAAAAAGCAGATACCAATCCCTGGGTGCTCATCCCGGGGACCATGTCTTCGGCTTCTTTCAGGCTGATTTCATGCATATCAATACCAAATGCTTTTGCCATGGCTGCACCACGAAGCCATTCAAGTCGGCGGTCCTCGGTTTGGCAGACCCCGATGCCGCCGGTTTTTACAAACCCCGTGTTAATACCCGTCTCTTGTTCAAGTGTCGAATAGAGTTCAGAGGCATATTTTGCAAGGTTGGTCATCTCCTGGTTTTGTCGAAGCTGTGCCAGAAGTCCGGCTGCAGCAAAAGTAGTACCTGATCCGAGTTCCTTGCGTTCCAGGACCAGAACATCTTTAAATCCGGCTTTTGTCAAATGATAGGCGGTACTGCATCCTACAATACCGCCACCGATTACAATAATTTGGGCTTCTTTGGGTAATGGGGTTGTCATTGAAATCTCCTGTGATAAATAGCAATTTGAAATAATTAATGGGTCATCATTCAAGCCGTCATTCATTTTCATTTTTTTTAAATCAGGCGGATCGTGATTCAAACCCAATTCGATCTAATTTGTCTACTGTTAAATACAGCAACATCTAAATATAGCAACATCTGTGCCATTACTTGAGACGGGTTCTATAAACAGAATATGTTAAGGTTGGTATGCTAAATCCAATTAAATATCAGAGTGTTACAAAGTTTATGGGGTCGGGTCAATCCCCTTAATGAAAAAATCCGCACACTCATATTATGCAAAATTGTATCGTTTAAAAAACTGATGTAAATATGCATCATTTTCGATTGACAATCATCAGATGCGCAATATATAGTTCGTTTAAAGGCAATGGAAAAAATAGAACAGCCCACACAGTTTGTCTTTTTGCTTTCTTCTTCGCTGCATCAATGGGCACGTATTTAACTTTAACTTTATTTCGAGGACCGGGATCATGTTGAAAAAAGAACTGGGTCTTTCTGGCAATTTAAAACCGAGAGATTTCGAACTGATTTTTGAATCAATCATGCAGTACTCAAAAGATGGATTGTTTGTTGTTGACAATGACGGTGTCGTGGTCATGGTTAATCGAGCCACTGAAAAAATGTTTGATTTCAAAACGAGCGACGTCCTTGGCAGGAATGTCAGAGATCTTGTCAAAGAAGGTTTTTATGAGCCTTCTGTCTCCCTGTTGTCACTTCGCAAAAAGAAAGTGGTTTCCCTCATCCAGACAACTCGGCACCAAAAAAAAATTTTATCCACGGGTATCCCTATCGTGGATGAAACAGGCCGGATTAAATTTGTTCTGGTAAATGACCGGGATATTTCCCATATCAATATGCTCGCTCAAAGCCTTTATCTGAATGAACTCCCCCAGGAAAATTTCCAGCTGGATTTCTCGGAAATGGATCTTGCTTCAACAGAACTTGAAAAAATGGTCATAAAGAGTCCGGCAATGATCCAGACTGTCCAGAGAGTCATCCAGGCATCACAATTTGACATTTCAGTTGTGATCACAGGTGAATCCGGTGTTGGTAAATCCATGATTGCCAGGTTGATTCATCAATTGTCGGAACGCAGGAATTATCCGTTTACGGATTTGAACTGTGCCGCTATCACCCCAACACTCATAGAATCTGAATTGTTCGGCCATGAAAGCGGTGCCTTTACAGGCGCTGCTGCCACAGGGAAAAAAGGACTTTTTGAAATGGCGGATAAAGGCACACTATTTCTTGATGAAATCGGAGAGATTCCTCTGCCCATTCAGGTAAAACTATTGAAGTTTCTTGAAACCAAAGAGCTGATACGAGTCGGTGGAACAAAGCCGATTAAGGTGGATACAAAAATTACAGCAGCTACCAATCAAGACCTCGATGGAATGGTTTCAGACGGTAAATTCAGAAAAGATCTCTACTTCAGGCTCAATGTCGTACCGATCCATATACCGGCATTATCCCAAAGACCTGAAGATATTGTCCCGCTGGCCCACTCTTTTATAGACCGCTTTAACCGGCAGTTTAAGACCAGAAAAAAACTTTCCGAAGCCGTTTGCCAGGTGTTGTCTCAATACGATTTCCCTGGGAATGTCAGGGAGTTGGAAAATATGATCAAACGACTGGTCACCATGACAAAGATCGATTTTATTGATCTGGGTCATCTCCCGGCGGGCCTTATAAAGGGCGATATCGCAAATGTGAATCAGGAAAATAGAGACCTGACATACCAGGATGAAATGGCTGTGTTTGAAAAAAAACTTCTTGAGGAGGCGGTGGAAAAATACGGCAGTCAGCATAAAGCTGCCAAAATACTTGGTATCAGCCAGTCAACCCTGTCCCGGAAATTAAAAAGGAATACGTTATGAGATGCCGTCCCGCGGGCGAAGCTGCCGCTGAAAA
>CAYZCC010000027.1:4039-15222 GCA_964476805.1 uncultured Desulfobacula sp. | reverse complement strand
TGCAACACTCCACTCTCTGTTTTCATCAAAGCCTTTACAGTGAGCCTCTTTTACAGTAAAAAAAAAATCATCTTTTTCACCTTTCTCTCCTGAGTAGCTTAAAGCTCCAACCCCAAGGGGATAATACCGGCAGGTAGTCGGCCGCTCCTGATATATTGCACACCCCTCCTTATCATCGACAAAGGGGCACGATTTTCGCTCATCATCAAGAAGTCTAAGCACTACCACCGGAAGATCTGCTTTCTCAAGAAGCTCTGGTCTGGTAAACTCGGCAAGGAACTCTTCAGAAGTTATCTCCAGTTTTTTTCGCATGATTAAAATATCATATGGCGTCAACATAATATCAATTCCCCGGCAGCAGGCTGTAAAGCACTGAACCCCTTTATGGCAGTCAAATCTGAATCTGCTGGTCAGACTCAGCTGCTCCGGTGGTATTTCCGGTGGACCTATCGTTTTATCTGTCATTGAATGTCTTTCAAATTTCTATATTTTAAAATTATAACAACCCGTTAAAGCTTGTGGACTATAAAAGAAACCATCAATAATGTCAACAGATTACAAAATTACAATTTGTAAAATATCAAGAGATGAAAGGTAATATTTACATTTTAAAGTCACTTTTATATAAGACAGCATGAGGTTCAAAAAGATTTTTAGACTGTAAAAAAGCTGTTTCTAATCAAAAAAGCGGTCTCCAATATTGAACAGCAATATAAAACAATGGAGACTTTGAGCCGCTTATTTTTTATTAACAATCTTATTTGTGCCTCCATCCTATTTAACCCTTTTCCAAGAACAGATCTGGGACAGCCGAAATTGAGACGGATAAATCCCTCCTGCCCGAAAGACCTGCCATCTGAAAGACCAACGCCTGCCTGTTCAAAAAAATCTACAGGATCTGAAAGGCCGGTACCCCTTACATCAATCCAGGCAAGATAGGTGGATTCAATGGGGTTAACATGGATTCCCGGCATTTTGTTGATACAAGTTTGAACGATATCGCGATTTTTTCTAAGGTAAATAATTAATTGTGCCAACCATTCACTGCACTCCTTGTAAGCGGTTCTGGCTGCAAAAAGTCCCAGGAGATTCACATCAGGCACAATACCATTTACACGGGATTTAAATTTATCTCTTAAATTTTTATCTGGAATAATTGTGAAAGAGGATCCAAGTCCTGGAATATTATAGGTTTTGGAAGGGGCCATTAAAGTAATGGTCTGTTTTTCTGCTGTTTTTGATATGGATGCCGTTGGAATATGGTGTTTATCCTTATCCAGAACAAAATCGCTGTGTATCTCATCCGAGCAGATGACCACATCATATTTTGCACAAAGTTCTACAAGCTTTGCTATTTCATCTTCTGTAAAAACAGTGCCGCATGGGTTGTATGGGCTGCAGAACATGAAAAGGCTTGTATTGCTTTTTTTAAACTCTTTTTCAAGTGCATGATAATCAAGGGTGACACGCTGGTTGATTTCAATCATGGGAACGGTTGCAAGCAGTTTGCCATGGTTTGAGGGAGCAGAGAAAAAGGGAGGATATACAGGCGTAGTGGTTACAATTTTATCAAAGGATGACCCGCAGACTGCACAGGCAACATTTAAGGCACTTACAACTCCGGGAGTCCATATCAGCCACTCTTTTTCAATTTCCCATTTGTAGAGTGCATATAGATTTTCAATAACGATTTCATTGAGTCCTTCAGGAATAAGCGTGTACCCGAGGATTCCATGTTCAATGCGTTTACGGATAGTATCTAAAACAGGCTGAGGCACTTTGAAATCCATGTCAGCCAACCCCATGGGGATTATGTCCCTGCCTTGATATTTTTCCCACTTCATGGAAGATGTGTCGGTTCTGTCTATTATTTCATCAAAATTATATTCCATGGATGATACTTCCAGATTATAGTAATGATTATCCAAAATGGTTATTTTAGCATGGAAAATTAAAAATAAAAGAACTGTTTTATAAAAAAAAATGTGATAACTATTAAAAATATTTTTTAACAAATAGGAGTCAGGCGAAAATCATGCAAACAGATGCAAACATAGATGAAAAAACAGATGAAAAAATTGATAAGATCAGGCAATTGATGAGAGACAATCATATTAATGCTGTCATTATTCCAAGCAGTGACCCCCATCAAAGTGAGTACATCACTGAACACTGGCAGGCGAGAAAGTGGCTCACAGGATTTTCAGGATCTGCCGGAACCGCGGTTATTACCCTGAAACATTCCATTTTATGGACGGATTTTCGATATTACATACAGGCTGCAAAACAGATAGAGGGGTCGGAATTTGAATTATACAAAATGGGAGAGCCGGATGTACCTGACTTTGAAAAATACCTTGCGGACAAATTAAGAGAAGGAGATACCATAGGCATTGACGGGAATCTTGTCAGCGTGGCCAAAGTGAAAAAATATAGAACCCTGTTTAAGGATAGATCAATTTTATTGAATACCCATATTGATTTTATAAAATCCCTCTGGAAAGATCGTCCCCTGATACCTGTATCCAAAGCTTTCTCTTTTTCTGAACAGTATGCTGGTAAAAGCAGGGTTGAAAAACTTGAACAAATCCGGAATCAAATGGTTGATACAAGCGCTTCTTTCCATTTAATGGCCACACTTGATGATATTGCATGGACACTGAATCTGCGTGGCAAAGATATTCATACAAACCCTGTGAATATCTCTTTTGTTTTAATTGCTCCAAAAAGAGTCACCCTGTTTTTAAATAGAGAAAAAATTGATAATCCCCTTGAAAAAGAGTTACAACGCGATGGTATAGATATAATGGATTATGAAGATATTTTTACTGCTTTGTCTCAAATTCAAAAAAGTGAAACCATACTTGTGGATCCTGAAAATATTAACTACAGGCTTTACCGCTCCATAAACAAAAAATGCAAAATTGTTGAGAAAACAAATCCTGCCATTGCACTCAAGGCCATTAAAAACGATATTGAAACAGCCCATTTAAAGCAGACAGCCATAAAAGATGGTGCCGCTGTTACAAATTTTCTCTACTGGCTTGAGAACCATGATGGAGATAAGAACCTGACTGAAATGTCTTCTGCAGACAGACTTTATGAATTTCGAAAAGAGCAGGATCTCTTTATTGATAACAGCTTTGATCCCATCATGGCCTTTGGAAACCACTCCGCCATGTGTCACTATAGTGCAAATCGGGAAACTGATGCAGCCATTGGCAGCCAAGGCATATTTCTAACAGATTCCGGCGGCAATTACCTTACCGGAACAACCGATATAACAAGAACCCTCTGCAGGGGCAGACCCTCAAGACAGCAGATCAGAGATTATACCCTGGTTTTAAAGGGGCATATTGCTGTGGCAACAACTCTGTTTCCCAGAGGTGCTAAAGGTTTTCAAATTGATACGCTTGCAAGGCAGTATTTGTGGAATATGGGAATGGATTTTGGCCATGGTACAGGCCACGGGGTGGGTTTCTTTTTATGTGTCCATGAAGGCCCTGCAAAAATAAGTCCCCATCCTGTTGATATTAAACTTGAACCAGGCATGGTGCTGACCAATGAACCCGGTGTCTACAGAGAGGGTGATTACGGTATCAGGCTGGAAAATATGATCCTTGTAGAGCATGCCTTTGAAAATGAATTTGGAAAATTCTTGAAATTCAGAAATATGACACACTGCCATTTTGAAAGGTCTCTAATTGATAAGACAATATTGTCTCAAAAAGAGACAGAGTGGGTAAATGCATACCATAAAAAAGTGTATGAGAAACTATCCCCTTGCCTCCAGAAGGATGTGGTCCTATGGCTCAAGGATAAGACGCTGCCACTGTAATTTTTAATTCAAATGTCTCTGTTTTGCTCTGGCACCAAATATGCAGCTCTGGCAACAAATACGCAAATAATATGCAAATAATTCAAATAATAATTAATTTTTTATAAAATTGATGAACCTGTAAAAAGTCCGATTTTGGCAATTTTTTGGTCGTAACATACTGAAATTATATATAGCGACTTTGCCATTTTTGATTTTTTACGAAACCATCAAGATTAAAAAGCGTGAGTAAAAACACAAATCATGACCTGGAGGGGGAAAATATGGAGATCGAATGGGCATATCTTAGAAAGGGTTGACAATCATGTATAAAGGCTCAAAAGTTTTTTGAGCAAAACAGAATTCAGATAAGAAAGAGAGCCGATGCAAGAAAAGATACTATTGCTGAAGAGGCTGCACTTGAGCTTATCCGTTCATTTAAAAAGATCGTTGTAGGCAGAGGTAAAAAGATATTAGAATTTAAGCCTGCACAGGATAATATCAATGAAATTATGAAAGTTTCACTGGGGCGAACCGGCAATCTCAGAGCCCCGGCTGTACAAAGCGGTGACATCTTATATGTTGGCTTTAACGATCGTATTTATGAGGATTTGCAGTAAAACAGAGAGTGAAATGTCAAAAAAAAGATATGAACTTATAAGTACTCACTGTCTTGTGAGGAGAAAAATATGGCAAATCTTTTTTCAAATAAAAACGAATTTATCATCACCATTGAGGTGGTCCCTCCCCAGGGAAGCTGTGGTGACGATATCCTTGAAAAATTATCCAGCCTTGAAAAACTCTCCTTTAATGGTTTCAGTGTGGCATCAAATCCTGTGGCAAAATCAAAAATGTCAGCAATGGTGTTTTCCCATCTTATACAGAAGATAACAGGAAAACCTGCCATTCTGCACTGCACAATACGGGATCACAACCGGCTGGGACTGCAGAGCGGACTCTGGGGCGCAAAGGCCCTGGGAATTGACACTGTTATTGCGGTCACCGGTGATCCTTCTGCATCAGGGGCAGATACGCCTGCACAATTTGTTGCAGACCTTAGTGTATTTGAGTTAATCACCCTGATTAAAGATTCCAATTTTTATACAGGTGCCGTTCTTGATTTCAGACCTGAAATTAATGGCCTTGACCATGAAATAAGACGTCTTGAAAAAAAAATTGCCGCCGGGTGTCAGTTTGCTGTTACTCAGCCACTGTATGACAAGGATACGGCACAGGCGGTTCTCAATGGAACTGACCATCTTAAAATCCCTGTAATTATGGGGATACTGCCGCTGTTGTCCTATAAACATGCAAGATTTTTACATGATAAAGTGGATGGCATCGCCATACCAAAATCCGTGCAGCAACAGATGGAGAAGAGTGAGAACCCTTTAAATTACGGCGTATCCCAGGCAAAAGAGATGCTTGATATGGCAAAAACCATGTTTTCAGGCGCCTGTATCATGCCGGCCTTTGATAGATATGAGATTTTAAAGGATATACTGTCATGCTGATATGGTTGAAATCTCCAGCAAAACTTGATAACACAATTAAAAACAATATGATAATAAAAAGAATGGCAATCATTATGCTAACATACTTTCTTTAAAGGTGATTTCATGAGTGATGACAGTAAACAAGGTATGGCAGAGATAGTTGATGATAATGAAAAACATGGCGGTCAACTGGTCCCACAAAACGTAAAACCTGGTATACTATACCTTATCCCCATCACAGGCCGCCCCCATTTGCCGGCACAGGTCCAACCCCTTGTGGTAAACAAAAAGAGGTGGGAAGAGACTCTGAAGAAGTCCTCCAAAGAGTTTCATAATCTTTTAGGTCTCTCATATCTAAAAAAGGTCAAAGGAAAGTATTTGTACAAAAAAGATTTTCCCAGGGTGGGCTGTATTGTCAGAATTATGAATGTTGTGGATGCTCAGGAAAACATACAGTTTATTGCCCAGGGGCTTGAAAGATTTAAAATCAAAAAGTTTCTTTCAGACAAACCGCCTTTTGCGTTCCAAGTGGCATATTTTAAAAAAATCAAGGAGAATGAAGATAAACTTAAAGCCTATGCCATTGCAATAATAAATGCCATCAAGCAGCTGCTCTCTTTAAACCCTTTATACTCTGAAGCCTTAAAACAGTATCTTGGAATGTTCAGCCCGGATCAACCATCGCCTTTGACTGATTTTGCTGCAGGTATTACCACCGCTTCCGGGGATGATCTGCAGGAAATCTTAGAGCAGCCCTCTGTCATGGAGAGGATGAAAAAAGTAATGACCCTGCTGCAAAAAGAGATAGAGATTGCCAAACTTCAAAATAAGATACAAAAGGATCTCAATACCCAGATGGATGAAAACAAACGCAGATTTTTCTTAAAAGAGCAGCTCAAGGCAATCCAGAAAGAGCTTGGACTACAAAAAGATGATAAAACGTCGGATGTGGATAAATTTAAAGAGAAGTTTGCAAAACTTACGCCACCTGAACATGTGGTTAAAAAATTTGATGAAGAGATTGAGAAACTCTCTGTGCTTGAGCCAGGATCTTCAGAGTATGGGGTCACCCGAAACTATCTGGACTGGATCACTTCTTTTCCATGGGGAAAGTATTCAAAAGATAAAATTGATATTAAGCAGGCAGAGAAAATCCTTGACCGGGATCATGCAGGACTCAGTGATGTGAAAGAGAGGATAATAGAGTTTTTTGCCGCAGGAATTTATAAAAAAGATATTTCAGGCTCTATTATACTTTTTGTTGGTCCTCCCGGGGTGGGTAAAACCTCCATTGGAAAATCAATCGCTGAGGCGCTTGGAAGAAAATTTTACAGGTTCAGCCTTGGCGGCATGAGGGATGAGGCTGAGATCAAGGGGCACAGAAGAACATATGTAGGGGCATTGCCCGGGAAAATGGTGCAGGCCTTAAAAGATACAAAGGTGGCCAATCCCGTAATCATGCTGGATGAGGTGGATAAAATCGGATCATCCTACCAGGGAGACCCTGCATCTGCTCTGCTTGAAGTGCTTGACCCGGAGCAGAATTTCGAATTTCTCGATCACTACATGGATCTTCGTATTGATCTGTCAAAGGTTTTGTTTATCTGCACAGCCAACCAGCTTGATACAATCCCAAGACCGCTTCTGGACAGAATGGACATGATTAAGCTGTCTGGATATATTACCCAGGAAAAAATTGAAATTGCCAGAAAGCATATATGGCCAAAGCTTTTAAAAAGAAATAATCTGACCTCTAAAGTCATCACCATCACAGATCCGACACTCCGTGTGATTATAGAGGGGTTTGCACGGGAAGCCGGCGTTCGAAATACTGAAAAGCTTTTAAATAAAATTATCAGAAAAAGTATTGTAACCCTATTAAAAGATAAGAAAAAGAAAATCCGGATTAATATTAAGTCCCTGGAAGATCTTCTGGGCCCGCCGATCTTTAAAAAAGAGGAGCAGATGTCAGGCATTGGCGTGGTAACAGGCCTTGCCTGGACCCAGCTTGGCGGGGCAACCCTTACCATAGAGGCGGTCAGAGTTCATGAAAAGAATCCAGGATTTAAACTGACAGGAAAGCTTGGAGAAGTGATGCAGGAGTCTGCTTCCATTGCTTACAGTTATGTGCAGTCAAATCTTGCATCCTTTAAAATTGATAAAAAGTATTTTGAAAATGCTTTTATACATATCCATGTGCCTGAAGGGGCCACCCCAAAAGATGGCCCAAGTGCAGGAGTCACTATTGCAACAGCACTGATCTCCCTTGCCGGCACAAAGAAAATTAACCGTGCCCTTGCCATGACAGGAGAGATCACTTTGACAGGAGAAGTGCTTCCGGTGGGTGGTATTAAGGAGAAAATCATTGCAGCCAGGCGGTCAAGTATTAAAGAGATTATTCTGCCGGAAAGGTGTGTCCCTGATTTTAAAAAACTGCCCGAACATATTCGCGAAGGCATTACATTTCATTTTGTTAAAAAATATAAAGAGGTGTTCAAGATTGTATTTAATGGGCCATAGTATTATTTTATTTTTTTGACCACCAGGAAGCCCGTTGCATCCATGAATATGATTTTTCAGTCATGCTGACTCTTGATGCGGCTTTGGGATAACAGATAATTGAATCATGGGAAGAGATGGGAAAAAAGAATCCGGGTACCGATAAAGATCAAAAGGGTTCCCCCAAAAATTTCCATCCTTTTACCAAATAACAGCCCCAGTTTTGCGCCGATCTGGATGGCAGAAAATGACAAGAGGGTTGTTATAACACCGATCATGATACTTGGATACCATATATTTACATCCAGCACGGCCAGACTTAAGCCGATTACCAGGGCATCAATACTGGTGGCCACACTGAGTATAACCATGGTCATTCCCCAAAAAATGAAACAGCCCGAAGTGAAAAGAGAGTCTTAATACAGCCCTGGCATCTTTGGCATATCCTGCTGCTGCAGCTGTAAATGAGACAGCAGAGGCATCCATGGCAAGTCCGATGGCAATGATGATAATTTCAAATGTGGCCATGCGGCTATATATTATCTTTGGGAAGCTTTACGACAAGCACAGGTATTTCACTATTTTTGACGACGCGTCTGGCTGTACTCCCAATGAGAGCATCTTTCACTATATTGTGCCCGGAACTTCCCATCACAATCATATCTGCATGGATCTCTTTTGCAGTTTTAATAATCATTTTTTCGGGTTTTCCTTTTTTTATCCTGATATCTTCAATAAGGAAACGGCAGGAGTCGATTGTAACGTTCATTTCACTACAGAAATCTTCCAGCCTTTCTTTTATTTTCTGGGTGATGGCATCATATTTTTCCGATTGAAGCGTGTCCCATTTTTCGCTTCCCAGCATGTCTTTTATCTGGATTTTCATCACATGATTTATATTTTCCAAGACATATAAAATTGTTATCATAGTATCATAGTGCTGTGCAAGATCGGCCACATAATCAAATGCATACTTTGCGTTTTCGGAAAGATCTGTAGCATATAATATTTTTTTTATCTTTGGAACCATATCTACCTCCTTTATTTCATTTTCTTGCATGGCTGCAAGATATTTTTATGCAAAGGTCTCTATACGTATTTGAATAAACATATTTTTTAAAAGCGCCCTCTCCTTTCACTTAGAATATCTCTGAGTGCTGACTGAATGTCTGTAAATTTAAACTTATATCCTGAAGCTGTAAGGTTTTCAGGGACTGCTTTCTGGCTCTGAAGCAGGGATTTACCAAGTTCTCCCATGGCTCTTTTTACCATAAAAGAGGGTGCAGGCATGATTGAAGGTCTGCAGAGCGTTTTTCCCAATGATCTGGCAAACTGTTTCTGCCTTACCGGCTCGGGCCCTGTAAAATTGAATACCCCATCAATTTCACGCTTCTCAATTAAGAACGCCACTGCATTTTCAAGATCTTTGATATGTATCCACGGGAACCACTGTTGACCTTTGCCAAGCGGACCTCCTGCAAAAAGTTTAAAAACAAGACTCATTAAGGGCAGTGCACCGCCCTCTTTACCAAGGACAACACCAAACCGCATGACAGCAACCCTGACCCCTTTTTTTCGGGCTTTAAGCCCCTCTTTTTCCCACTCCTGGCACACCTTTGCCAGAAAATCATCTCCCGGCAGACTCTCTTCAGTTAACAACGCTTCCCTGCAGTCTCCATATATTCCAGCAGCAGAAGCGGTTAAGAGCTTCTGGGTCTTTCCTCTATCTTCAATGGCAGTGACAAGATTACGTGTTGTCAATATGCGGGAGTTATAAATATTTTTTTTGTACGCTTTTGTCCAGTACCGGAAAATACTCCGGCCAGCAAGGTTAATAATGATATCTGACCGGGCAGCATCATTCTGCCACTCCCCTTCAATGGTCGTATCAGCGCTGATCCATCTGAAATTTTTAAATTCCATGGAAAATGGATGTGTTAGCGATGTTCCGACACCGGTTACACCATACCCTTTTTTTAAAAAAAGCCAGGCCAGATTTTTTCCGATAAATCCTGAAGCGCCTGTGATTAGAATTTGTTTCATATTTTATTGTCCTTTTTTAACCAGTAATCTCCTAAGTAACCGGGTCTGTTTTATAATCTGAAAATAACTCTTTTTTTCTGTAATGTAAATATTATTGGAATAAAAAAGAGGTGAAACCCATACGTGTAAAAAGAATTCAGGTTTTCTAGGTCGTTTAAACCGGAAGTGATATGAAAATTGGGGCAGCAGCTGAAATAAGGGTGCTGGTTCCTCTCTATTTGACTTGTACAAAGCAAACCTTACCTTTTAATTTTTAAAAAATAGTAAGACCATTGACGGGTTGAGGACTGCTTTGTTACAATAGAACCTGAAAAACAGATGACAGGAAAGATGTTTTTTAACTAATTTATTACCTAAATCAAGGAGGCAAACATGGCACAGCTAAAAGGAACACAAACCCAGAAAAATCTGTTAACTGCTTTTGCAGGAGAATCACAGGCACGTAACCGATATACCTACTTTGCTTCAAAGGCGAAAAAAGAGGGATATGTCCAGATTCAGTCTATTTTTGAAGAGACTGCAAATCATGAAAAAGAACATGCCGAGTGTTTGTTCAAATATCTGGATTCAGGTGAAGAGGTTGAAATTACGGCAGGGTTCCCAGCCGGTACCATAGGAGAGGAGACAGTTAATAATCTCAAAGCGGCGGCTGCTGGTGAAAACTATGAACATACATACATGTATCCCTGTTTTTCAGCCACGGCAAGAGAAGAGGGGTTCAATGATATTGCAAAAACCTTTGAATCCATTGCCGTAGCCGAACTTTACCATGAACAAAGATATCTTGCCCTGGTGGAGAATATTGAAAAGGATCGTGTATTTAAAAGAGAGATGAGTGTGAAATGGAGATGCAGAAACTGTGGATATAACCATGAAGGGAACGAAGCGCCTGATGTATGTCCTGCCTGTGCACATCTAAAAGCTCACTTTGAACTGGTTCCTCAAAACTATTAGCTATTTTCAATGAAAAGATGGCATCAGAGGTTGCTTTCTTAGGTGATATGCTGGCAGAAAACAGAACTCTTTTTGATGTATATGCATCATAAACTCAATTGAAAGGGGAATTAAAATGAGAGAAGTTTCATACAGAGCATTGATTGTTGAAGAGATCACTAAAAATAAATTTTCAAGGAATATTAAGGAGGCATCGATAGATGATCTGCCGGATAATGATGTCCTGATACGGGTACACTACTCCTCTCTGAACTATAAAGATGCTCTTTCAGCTACCGGAAATCGTGGTGTCACAAAAACTTATCCTCACACTCCCGGTATTGATGCGGCAGGAGTCGTTGAAGAGAGTCGTGTTGATACCGTCAAAAAAGGGG
>CAYZCC010000027.1:0-4029 GCA_964476805.1 uncultured Desulfobacula sp. | reverse complement strand
TTGTTACAAGCTATGATCTTGGAATGAATACAAGAGGTGGATTTGGACAATATATCAGAGTACCGGCAGAGTGGGTGATAAAACTGCCACAGGGATTGAGTTTAAAACAGAGTATGATATTTGGAACAGCCGGGTTTACAGCCGGGATGTCCATTTTTAAACTGATTCAAACCATCAAACCAGAGAGTGGAGATATCCTTGTGACAGGTGCCACAGGAGGCGTGGGAAGTCTTTCTGCTGCTATCTTATCCCATCTTGGATATCGTGTGACAGCTGTTTCCGGCAAAACAGATACTGCATTTCTAAAAGAGCTGGGTGTCAATAATATCATCGGCAGGGATGATTTTCTTAAAAATACAGCACCCCCTATTTTAAAATCACAGTGGTCAGGTGTGATTGACACTGTGGGAGGAGAGATTCTGGCAACAGCAATTAAAGCAGCAAAACCAGACGGGGTTGTCACTTGCTGTGGCAATGTTGCTTCTCCTGATCTTCCCATCAATGTCTTTCCTTTTATCTTAAGGGGTGTCTCTCTTCTGGGAATAGATTCACAGCATTATCCTATGGAAGTTCGTCTGAAAATCTGGGAGAACCTTGCCGCAGATTGGAAATTTGATCTTCTTGAAACCGTTTACAAAGAGATTGTTTTAGATGAATTAAACAGTAAAATTGATGATATATTAAAAGGAGAGTTAAAGGGACGCACCCTTATAAATTTAGAATAAAATTTTTTTGTTTCACTTGACAATGAAGTCAGAAAAGCTGGATAATTATTGCCAGTTCTTGTATGTAATATTAAATAATAACAGGAGAATTTTCATGGAAACAACCCCAAAACACTGCCCAGGTTTTGAACAGTTTAAAAATCTGAAATCCTTTACCTGTAAATGCCCTAAATGTGATGCCTCTAAAGAAATTTTTTCAGATGAATTTGAAAAAAATCATACCTGCGATAAATGCGGAGAAGAGATAGATTTTACCTCATGCACTTATGATGCGGGTTAAAAGGGCTGGCGTTGTTAACCTGTCGCACCCTGAATTAAAATTTAAGGCACTCATTATTGTTTTAAAATCAATTAATGATTTTCAGTGACAGTAAAACTTGATGAACCTGTAAAAAGTCCGATTTTGGCAATTTTTTGCAGCAGCAATGCCATTGCAGAAAGAGATAGTGATACGGACGTAAAATCACTTACTGGAAACAGGCGGTTCGCTTTTTACATCAATGCTTATAATGCAGTTACCATCAAACTTATATTGACAAAATTTCCCGGGATGAATTCCATTAAAGAGATCAGCGCATCCAATCCTCTGCTGTTTATCCGGCAATATACATCCAAAGAGTTAAAAGGAAAACTTAATTTGGAAAAAACAGTATTGTCATCGGATATCTGTATGATGACGGGTCTTTAAACAGGTAGTTTTTCAAGTTCAAAAAAAATTTGATGCGCAGCAGTAAAACTCTTTGACAATATGGCATGTTTTTTGATTTGAAATAGCATATTTTCTGATTTGAAATCGCATGTTTTTTGAAGCAGATTTTAAAACATCGCTTTTTGAGACATTTTTGTATTGAGTAAAATTATAAAAAGGAGATTAAAATGGCAGAGCCCCATGAGATGTATCAATGTCAGACAGTTAATTGTGGATATATATATAACCCTGATAAGGGAGACAGAAAAGGTAAAATTGCCAAGGGGACAAAGTTTGAAAATTTGCCGGAGGGCTGGAAATGTCCGATCTGCGGTGCCAGTGTTAAAGCATTTAAACCGCTTGGATAAGTTATAAAAAAAACAGAAGAAAAAACTTTATAGGTTTTTAAAGAGTGGAGAAATGAAAAAAAGTCCGGGATCTAAGATTTTACTGCTGGCCATTATCTTATGTCTGATATGGATGTTTTTTCTGTTTGACCTGGATCATTTTTTTTCACTCTCTAATCTTAAAAATGAACTTGAGGCCTTTCAAGCGTATTTCAGACAGAATAGAATCATCACCATGGTTATATACATGGCTGTCTATGTTATTGTAGCCGCTTTATCTCTTCCGGCTGCTACGGTCATGACCCTGGCAGGCGGTGCCGTGTTCGGGCTTTTTTACGGGACGCTGCTTGTCTCTTTTTCAAGCACAATAGGCGCAACACTTGCCTTTTTATTCTCACGATATCTGTTCAAAGAGTGGGTGCAGAACCGATTCTCTTCAAAGCTTCCGGCTGTTAATAAAGGCATGGAAAAAGAGGGGGGATTTTATCTGTTCACTTTAAGGCTTGTACCGATATTTCCCTTTTTTGTTATCAATCTTGTAATGGGTTTGACCACAATTCGTACACGGGTATTTTATATTGTCTCCCAGGTGGGCATGCTTCCGGGAACCATTATATTTGTCAATGCGGGAACCATGCTTGCAAAAATAGAGTCTGCCCGCCAGATTTTATCGTTGAAAATAATTTTGTCATTTGTCTTACTGGGTATTTTCCCCATTTTAGCAAAACGCTTTGTAGAAATTGCAAGAAAGCGCAAACTTTTTTTTCAAAATTAACCCGGCCTTCAAGCTATGATTACAATAGGGTTGTGACAGGTGCAAAACCAATGATTCCCGGGCTGCCGGGTCTGGAAAAGATAAACTATCTCACGTCAGATACTATTGCAGAATTTGTCCTTGCAATGAAACATGGGATTGGGTTAAATAAAATCCTGGGAACAATTCATATATATCCCACAATGGCAGAAGCCAATAAATATGCAGCAGGTTTGTGGAAAAAAGAGGATGAACCCGAAAAACTAATTGCATGGATTGAAAAGTTCCACAAATGGATGCGCAGATAAAGGTGCTGAAGGAGAATAAAATTTAACACTTAAAAAGAGGAGAAAGGATTTAAAATGAAAGTAACAGTGACTAAACAGTGTATGGGTGACAGAAATTGCAATGAACTCTGCCCGGAAGTCTTTGCGTATGACGAAGATCAGCTGATATCCACAATCAAGATGGATGTGATACCAGAACATATGAAAGATATTGTCCGCAGGGCAGCAGATGAATGCGGTGCAGATGCCATTGAAATTGAAGAGTAAGAGAAGGTCCCCATGATAAAATTCAGGGAAAGTCAGACTGCAAAAAATCTTCATATCTCTTTTGGGGCAGAAACCCAGGCCAGGACCCGGTATGATTTTTTTGCAGACAAGGCAAGAGATGATGGGTATATCCAGATTGCAAAAATATTCAGTGAAACTGCTGATCAGGAATTTGAACATGCCCTTAGGTTTTTTAAATTTTTTAACGGGGGAGAACTTGAGATGAAATGGGTTTTTCCCACTGGCGTTATAAAAGATACCCGTGCCAACCTTCTATCTGCGGCAGCTCTGGAAAAATATGTCAGTGAAGATATGTATGCCCGGTTTGCACAAACAGCAAAAAAAGAGGGGTTTGCAAGGGCAGAAGATACCTTTAATAATATTATTGTAGCAGAAGAGCATCATAAGAAACTCTACCTTGAACTGGCTGAGAATATTGCCAGAGAGAGGGTTTTTAAAAAAGAGGCAGAAAAAGTCTGGCGCTGTCTGAGCTGTGGATATATCCATACAGACAAATCAGCGCCTGAAAAATGTCCTGCCTGTGTAAAACCAACCGGCTATTTTGAACTGCTGTACGAAAACTGGTAAAATTATAAAGAGTCTATTGAATTTGATTCACCCGTAAACATTGGAGTATGATATGAATTTATACGAGATAAAAAGTAATTTTGATCTGGTTAATTCTGTTGACTGGGATATGACTCCTGAAGAAGCCATTGCACTGCATCTTGAGTGGGGGCCTTTAAGATCACAATCCTATTATAATTCAAGGGATAATGAGAATGAAACGGTATATTTTGTTATAAATACATGGAAAAAGCCGCCTGTTTTAACCCTGATCAGAAGAAAAGGTTTTGATTCTGAAGATCTTGGGAACTTCAGGCTCCCCAAAAACCTTGAAGATAATTTTATGAAGGGAATGGGACAATACAAGGGAGTATATGCTGTAGAGGGAGAGATA
>CAYZCC010000026.1:0-15442 GCA_964476805.1 uncultured Desulfobacula sp. | reverse complement strand
GCACATTATCCTTGATAGACTGAACCGGCGTTTGCCCTGTCCAAACTTGCCTTCTTCAGAACGATGGCATCGTTAATTTCTGTGACCATGCCGCTATTCAGTCTTTTTCTGAAGGTTACAAACAGGGTCGGATGAAAAGCAGGTTTCCCAGAATATTCTTTGAAACCCAGGAAGTACTGCAGATATGGATTCTCAATCTTACGGCAGGGCCTCTGTTTTCTATATTTAAAGTATGGTGCTGTTTTATCTGCTGACATCCTTTTCCATATGGTTTTTATCAAATTCATCCCAGAAATCCTTATCACTTTTTTGCCAGTGTGTGCCAAACAGATTGTCAAATACCGGCAAAAGAGATGAAAACCATTGGGTATGGTTTGTTTTGCCCTGCTCCCTTGCCGTTAAAACGTCAGCAACATAGATGGATATATCAGCAAGCTTGTCTTTAGGGACATAGGCATCGGCACCCTTTTCAATGGACTGCTTTAAGTGATCCGGTGTCAGGGCATGGGCCGTCAGCATCAAAGCAGGAATATTCAGTTTACTGGTGGCTTTCAGGATTTCATACCCCTGAACTCCCATAATATCCAGGACAGCCGCATCATAGGTGTTATTTTTTAATAAATCAATGGCCTGCGCAAAGCTTGAAGCCGTGTCAACTGAACAGGTATAAAGGAGCTCCTCAAGGGTTTCCAGTACATCCGGTTCATCGTCAACCACAAGAATTTTTTTATTTTCAAGAATACTTTCCATATGATTATATCCTAATTTTTCAAAAGGTTTATTTTATTTTATATGTTGGAACTCCATTTTTAATCCCAGTCAAGTATACCCTTTCCAGAAAGGTTTTATTCTACGTCTAAAGTTTTTCTTTGTATTAATATAATTTATTAATTATAGTAGCCATAAAAAATGGCGTCAATTAAATAAACAGTGTCTGAACGAAAACCTGAATATTTGCTGTAACATCCAGTGAAAGGCAACCCGTCTGGAGCAGGGCAGAGCCGTCGATCTTATTGTAAATATCAGATAGTAATTAAATTATCTTGACAAAAGAGTCGCCTGTCGCTCATATTTTTTGAATAAAATGATTAATTAAAGGATATTGGATATGGAGGAAAAGATGGAGATTAAAGTGACCCGGGCAAGGACAGACAGAACCCGGCCCAAAGATTCTGAATTGGGTTTTGGGCAGGTGTTTACAGAGCATATGTTTGTAATGGATTACTCTTTGGATAAAGGTTGGCATGAAGCGCAGATTGTCCCCTATGCTGATTTCTCTGTTTCTCCTGCTGCCATGGTCTTCCATTATGGCCAGGCTATTTTTGAGGGTTTAAAAGCTTATAAAACAGCAGATAATCAAATCCAGCTTTTCAGGGCCAGGGATAATTTTGAAAGAATGAACCGCTCTGCAAAGGGAATGTGCATCCCGGAACTTGACATTGATTTTGTCATGGATGCCATGAAACAACTGATTAAAATCGAGGAGAAGTGGATTCCTGAAACACCTGGAACCTCTCTTTATATCAGACCCACCATTATTGCAACAGATTCTTTCATAGGCGTCAGGGCATCATTTAACTATAAGTTTTATATCATACTCTCCTCTGTGGGTGCCTATTATGCTGAGGGGTTGAATCCGATTAAAATATGGGTTTCCAAAGATCATGTCAGGGCTGTAAAAGGCGGTGTGGGTGAATTTAAAACTGCGGGCAACTATGCTGCAAGCCTTATTGCCTCTGATGAGGCAAAAAAGGATGGATATGCACAGGTCCTCTGGCTGGATGCCATTGAGAGAAAATATATTGAAGAGGTGGGGACCATGAACATATTTTTTCTTGTGGATGATGCGCTTTTAACACCCAATCTTACCGGAAGCATCCTGCCCGGTATCACAAGATATTCAGTGATCACCCTTGCAGAAAAGTGGGGAATGAAAATCACTAAGAGAAAAATCACCATTGATGAGATTTTTAAAGCCCATGATGAAGGACGTTTAAAAGAAGTTTTCGGATCCGGGACAGCTGCCGTTATTTCACCGGTGGGCGAAATCAAGTATGGAGATCAGGTGATCGCCATCGGAGACGGCACTCCTGGTAAAACAGCAATGAAATTTTACAATACACTCACTGACATACAGTACGGGAAAACGGAAGACAGCGAAAACTGGGTTGAAAAGATAGATTAATCGGAGATAAGATGGCAAAAAAGACAAAGATCACACCCATCGGCAAAAGAATAAGGCGGGCAAGGCTTGATAAAAAAATCACCCTTGACATGATGGCCAATGAGACAGGCATGTCAAAGGTGTTTATAAAAAAAATTGAAGGGGGAGATCACCGCCCTTCCGTTGGAACACTTCTGCAGATTTCAAAAATTCTTCACATCGATTCAAGCGCTCTTTTAAAAGAGCAGGATGATGCCATTGAAGCAAGATCAGAAGCATACACCAAACGAACTGATAATTATGCCTATACCCCTTTGACTTCAAATGCAGAGAATAAACATATAAAAGCTTTTAGAATTGTTGTTGAAACAGGAAAAAGTCATGATGGTGTTGGATTTCAACACGAAGGAGAAGAGTTTGTATATGTTCTCAAGGGCAGAGTGGAAATCAAAATTGGCGATCATGTGAACCGGTTGAAGAAAAATGACGCCCTCCACTTTAATTCAGGCATTAAACATGATCTTGTCAATATTGGAAAAACCGATGCTGAACTGATTGTTGTGGTATATGTACCCTAGGATTTCAAAAGAATAAGTAAAAAAAATATATGCTGTTTAAACTGACAAACGAACAAATAATGATCCAGAATATGGTCAGGGAATTCTCACGCAAAGTCATTGCTGCCACCGCTTCTGAAAGGGATAAAACCAAGGCGTTCCCGGCTGAAAATTTCAAACGGATGGGAGAACTCGGCCTCATGGGAATGATGATCCCTGAGGAGTATGGCGGAGAGGGTGCTGATACAATCTCCTATGTCCTTGCATTGTCTGAAATAGCTTACTCCTGCGCATCTACATCTGTTGTCATGTCGGTTCAAAATTCAATTATGTGTGAAACTTTTTTAAAGTTTGGTACAAAAGAGCAGAAGCAGGAGTTTCTGGTTCCCCTTGCTTCCGGTGAAATAATCGGTGCCTTTGGGCTTACCGAGCCTGATGCAGGCTCAGATCCAGTGAGCCAGAAGACAACAGCCGTCCGGGATGGAGATCACTATATTCTTAACGGTACGAAACGCTTTATCACCAGCGGTAAAAATTCAAAAGTGGCTTTAATCACTGCTAAAACAGATGAAAGCAAAGGGAACAAAGGAATCAGCTGTTTTGTGATTCCCAAGGGTACGCCGGGCTTCATGGTGGGTCACATGGAAGATAAAATGGGTCTGAGAGCTTCTGATACAACCGATTTGATTCTGGAAAATTGTAAAATACCGGCAGCAAATATACTTGGCAAAGAGGGGGATGGTTTTAAAATAGCCATGTCAGGCCTTGACAGCGGCAGAATTGGTATTGCAGCACAGTCATATGGTGTTGCAATGGCTGCCTTTGATGCTGCCATAAAATATGTAAAAAATAGAAAACAGTTTGGATCTGCTGTCTCAAAACATCAGGCCATCAGATTTCAGATTGCCGATATGGCGGCCGGGATAGAGGCTGCCAAACAGTTGATTTTTTCAGCAGCCTCCCTAAAAGACAGGAACAAAACCTATACTAAAGAGGCTTCCATTGCCAAACTCTTTGCATCGGAAATGGTAAATGAAGTCACAGCAAGCGCCATACAGATGCACGGCGGCTACGGCTTTACAAAAGATTATAATGTGGAGAGATTCTACCGTGATGCAAGGGTTTTCACCATTTACGAAGGCACAAGCGAAATCCAGAGAATTGTGATTTCCGACCAGATTCTAAAGGATAAGCGCAAACCTTGAATCCATGCTCTACTGCTAAACTTTGATGGCCTCAACTCAGTTTCATTGTTTAAGCGGCATGTTCCTTGTTAATTCTCATTTCCTGATTTAGATCAATTCCCCGACAAAATCTTTTTGTTGGACAAAGCCGCCCTGTTGTTTGAACGAGGAACGAGTGAGTTCATGGGGGTCAGCGAAAAGAATTTATTTTTTCAAAATAGGTATTAAAACAGTTGTTTTCTACCTTGACCATGGTTTCAAATGCTTCAGCAAAACTGTTTTTCCCTGTTGTGAACAGGCCATGGCCGTAAACAATGGCACTGCTGCTTTGTTCAAAAGCTATAGGAAGTGTATTGCAAAGGCCGAACCGTCCGGTTCCAACCTCGCCCGGTACAATGGGAGTTGTGCCTGCAAATCTTTTTTTTATACATTTAATATGGCACTGTTCACTGAATTTACAGGCCGCTTTCTCTTTTGGGTCGCAATCCATGGATAAAATAACGCTAAATTTCGGATGCCCGTGCAGGACAGCTTTACAGCCGGTTTTCTCGATGATTTTCACATGGGCGGAAAGCTCGCTTGAAGCAGTGAGGCAGGCACTTGTAGATCCATCCAGGGGAACAGGGTCAATGCATCCTTCAAGTTCATCCATGCTACTTCCTGTCTGACTGATATAGAGGGTATCATTCCAGCAGTAGGAGAGATTTCCAAAATAGGAATCTACAAGTCCATACTCAATGGTTTTTCTGCCTGCTTCAATCATACTTGAATAGACCTGTTCTTCACTTGAAAAAGGGGTGGGTGTAAATCCTGAGACTGTTTTTTGTAATGGTTTTATATAAGTGACCACTGCATCAAATACCTCCTGATAATGGTCGGTGACAGCCCCTCTCTGCAAATTTTCAAGATAGTCAGCAAAAAATTTGACAAAACAGGCAAAACAGATAGAACTTATCGTTACAAAGCCCTGTTCAGGACTGACGGCACCATGGGCTGCAACTGCCGGACCTTTTTCAATGCCGCTGCTCTCTTTTGGAACAATTATGACACCCTTTCTTTTTTTTAATATTTCAACAATCTGACTGGAATTAAATTCACTGATAACGGGCAGATCATGTAAAAAGGTTTTTGTTTCACAATCTTTTGGCTGAATTAATCCATGCTCAAACCCTTTTTCACTGCCATATTCTGATCCGGCTTCAAGAGCATTTTTCCCAAGATAACTTATAATTTGCCCATAGGGCTCTCTGGGTTTTAAAAAGAGTAAGGAGTTTATATTCAACGCTTTAAAAACATCTTCCAGTACAGGAATTTCATCGGCTTTCCGGTTCCAGACAATGGTATCATCCAGACCCCCCACCAGAGGCTGGGACACCCCTTTGGGACTGCCGAGCTTTGCCTTGATCAGTTTGTCTGCATATTTTTTTACCAGCGGTTCCATACTCTTCAGATCACATCTGACAATCCAAGTGACATGGTTTTATCTTTTCTGGGCAGGCCGCTTGAATCAAGCCCCCGCACAGCATAATATCTCTCTTTTGCCTTTACAAAATCCGCCCTGTTAATCGGGGGGATATCAATTTTATTACCACTGGCGCCTGGCCGTGTAAAAAACCGCTCCGGAAGATCATCATCTTTTGCATCATACCCGTTTAACGCATTAATAATTCGTTCATTATAGTAGATATGCTCCCCCTTTTTTAAAAGATCCTGGGCAGTGGTTTCAATTCCTGTAACCGATTCAAAGGCATCTGCATACTCTTCCAGGCTGGCTGCAAAAAAAATAAATTTACAGGCCGTAAGAGAATCAACTACCGCATTTAGATCTTCAGCTAATTTTATAATTCTTGCCTTTCCGCTGAAACTGAATCTGTCTGTGGCTACAGGTTTTCTAAATATCTCATGGCTTATGGGATAGGCGCGCAGATGACATCCACCACGGGTGGAGAGAGCATATCCCAGTGCCATCCCATAGGCGCCCCTGGGATCATAGGCAGGAAGTTCCAGACCCTTTACAGACATGGCCGCTTCGGGTTTTCCCATCTTCTCTGCATAGCGTCTGGTCCCCATGGATAAATCTTCTCCTTCACCATTTCCCCTGGCCATATCATCAAGAAGAGACAAAAGAGTTTTTCCGGTGTAATCAATGCCGGTTATTTCACGTCTGCACGCCAGAACAGATGCGGCTGATATGGTATCCATTCCATAATAATTACACAGCGCGTTGGCCTTTATAACAAGATCGGTTTCACTGCAGCCGATCAAAGCTGTAAAGTGTGACATTGTCTCGAATTCAGGCATTGAAAAGCCATACCCTCCTTTTGTTCCAACCTTTTTGCACAAAATATGGCATCCAAGACAGCCATGTCTTTTTGGCGCATACTTTTGAGAATAGACTGCGGCATTCAGCTTTGATGCATATTTGAAACGGGTGTTTAAAAAATTATCAGTTGGCATCATGCGCCTGTTATCCATAAGATCATATACCGCCCCGGTACCAAGTCTTGCAAAACCAAACGGACCCGTTAAAACAGGTGAAGCTGACGTCAGTCTTAAAATGTCTTCTCTTGCCTGTTTAAGTTTATCCCGGTTTTTCACCCTGCATTTTTGATTACCCTCCACCAGGATATATTTGATGTTTTTCTTTGCAAGACAGCGCCCAAGCCCTGCTCTTCCTGCTGAATGATGCTGATCCACAGTGATTGATGCAAATCTCACACCATTCTCAGCGGCAGGACCAATGGATGCAAGTGAGGCATTTCCTGGCTTTATTTGTTTGTGAACAGCATCTGTATCAAGTCCCCACAACTTTGTTGCATCTCTAAAAGTGATCTCACTGTTTTTCAATATTATTCCGACAGGAGTTTTACTTTTTCCTTTAATGACAACACCATCCCAGCCTGCCCGCTTCAGTCTTGTTGCAAGTTTCCCGCCTACAGAGGAGTCTGCAATAAATCCGGTGAGAGGAGATTTTGAAACAATATGTGCACGGCCTGATGTTGGGGCAATGGTTCCGGTCAAAGGCCCTGTAAAGATGCTTATGACCATCTTTGTATCATCCCAGGGAAGGGAAGCACACGCTCTTAAATACCGTCCTCCAAACCCCTTGCCACCCAAAAAAAAGTTGTAGGTATCCCTATCAGGATGCTCAATTTCAAAGCTTTTTTCAGTAAGGTCAATGTGCAGTATGTTTCCGGTCCATCCATACATATTCTTATGCCAGTAGTCATTTTGCTGTTTTTAAAAATATTACATGATCATTACTCTCTTGACTATCATCTTTTTAATTAACCTTCAAAAAGAAGCCGTGCAAAGAGTTTTTAATCCTTCTTCTAAGATAAGGGTTTCGTTCAGACACTATTTACTTAATTTTTCTATATTATCCTTTGCAAAGGTAAGGGAAGGATTTATTTTTAAAGCCATTTCATAGTATTCAACTGCCAGTCTGGTCTCCTTGAGTTCTCGATAACTTGAACCGATATTGGCATAACTGATGGCAAGTGATGGATCGATCTCCAGTGCATTTTCAAAACATTCAATGGCTTTTTCATACTTTTTCAGCATAAAATGGCAAAATCCCATGGTGTTAAACATATCAGGGCGCTGCCCGTCAATTACAAGGCCTTTCTCACATGTTTCAACCGCTTGTTCATACTGTTCCAGATTTTTCAGACTCTCCCCCATATGGGAATAGATATCCGGCATATTCAAATCAACAGGCGCTCTTCCAAGGGCCGTTTTAAATTCTGTTACTGCATGATCAAAATCATACATTGCATTAAACATCAAACCTTTGTAAAAATTTGTATAGTATCTGCCTGGCAGTGCTGTCTCCAGATCATCAAGCCTGGACAAAGCCTGGATGGGATCAAAACTTTCAGTGATCAGTCTGGCAGAAAACATTCCCACACTTGCTGCAGCTGCCCGCTGCCTGAAATGTGCTCCTGGAATTATTGTATAAAATGCAGGAATTTCAAGGTCCGGGTTGATAACATCTATGGCAAAGACCTGAAATTGTTTTGAATAAAGCGTATTCAGCAGGGTTTCAACTTCAGTTTTAATATTATTGTCTGAAAGGTCAGGTAGAGAATCAACACTCACCATTTTCCCGGGGCAGGTTATGAATTCAGCATTTTTAATGTTTGTAAATTTGGGCAGGCCTGACGCTTCATAGTTGGATCCAGAGTTAAAATCTCCTGCAAGCTGGGCTGTTTCTGTCAAAGCACGGCTCATTGCTTTTTCAGGATCAGGAGAAGTTCCTGCAGTCCAGACTATTTCACTGCTGCTGCCAAAAGTAGCAGGATCCCAGGCAAGAATTCCAATGGTTGATATTCCTGTATCAAGAGAAAAATCAGAGGCATAAACTTTGATACCTTCTTTTTTAAAGTTGTTGAGCATTTTAATAACCAGAGGATCTGAACAGGAATCAAGATTTATGCCGGGAACATTCAGGTTTCCATGGCTGACAAGGGAAGAGGTATGCCGTTCAATAAGCTCACAGATTCCCTGAACTAACGCTTCCTCGGGGCAGTTGCCGGCACACGGCCCGTTAAATTCATTAATCATATAAAACCAGTTAAAAGGAATCAATACCTCCTGTTTTTTTGTAAGATTATACCCTCTGGTCCATTGAAGGGGCAGATTATCAAAAATGGGTCTGACCTTTAATGCCTCTTCTTGACTGTCTTGAACAGATTTTATAATTTGCTCATAGTTTACCGTTTTTTCACCCAGCTCTTTTGGGGTGGAATAGAAAAAATTCTTCTTTTTTTTCTTAAAAGAGAAGAAACTGAACCGTTCTGCAAGCTCCATGACTGCACTTGCTTCAGACTGCTCTGGCGTGCCGCCTTTGCCCATCTGTTTTTTTGTTCCAACGACGTCTCTGGCATCCACACCACACTCACTGAAAAAAACCGGAATATCCAGCCGCCCGTTATCAATTCTCCTGGTCCGGCTTAAAATATCAAGATGGAGTTTCTCTGTTTTTCTTTTAACCATTGCCACGGTCTCGTTTGGAGATACCACTTTATCCTGATCATATGTAAAGCCTTTAAAGGCATCTTTCAGCTCTATTTTATAACCCATAAATACCCCCCAGAAATATCTTGATGATCTTGTCATTGCAGTGGAGTGCATGTTCTCCTGGTACCGGGTAGCAGATTTTTGTGAGGATAACAATATAAAATTTATCCTTTAAATCTCTATTAAAACTATGTATATTCGCCGGATATGATCATTTAACCTTTTCAAACCCGATCCATATAATTTATGAATTTTTAAAATATGAAACTTTCAACCAAAACACGCTATGGAGCAAGAATTCTGATTGAACTGGCATTAAAGATAGATCAAGGTGCTGTACAGGCGGGTACAATATCTTCCAGCCAGAAAATATCTGTGAAATATCTTGAACAGATTTTACGAACCTTAAAACAGGCCGGTATGGTGAAAAGTGTGAGAGGACCAAAGGGGGGGCACCTTCTTGCAAAGGATCCAGACAAAATATTTCTTGGGCAGATTGTCAGGCTTTTTGAGGGACAGACCGATCTGGTCGCCTGTGTCACCTCCCCGGAAGATTGCAGCATGGCCCGAGAATGCCTTGTTCGCGATGCCTGGCAGGAGGCCACATCAGTTTTATATCAAAAACTCGATAACATCAGTATTGCCAGTTTGATACAAAACAGTGAGAAAAATGATCAGGGGACTGCCTGTATATCCAGCTAACCCCCTTCATTATCCTTTAACCTGATGAATTAATTTGTTTTTTCTGTCTCTGGTTGAATTTTACCCATGGCTTTTGTAAATTCCATGAGGACGCCAAGGCCTTTACTTATCTCAGGGTTTAATCCGGCAGATGCCAGTCCAAAAACACCAACGTTTTTTGCATTTTCCAATTCAACTTTGGAAGGAATCTGGGACAACTTCTCAAGAAGTTCAATGGCTTTAGGATCTGAAAAACTTTTGGCAAGGCCAAGAAGTGCAATAAGGCCGTCTCCCATAATCTCAATATCTTCTGCCGTATAGGAGGCGGCGGCTTTGCTGCGCAGATCAACCGTTGCTTTTATAATCCTGAACACACCTTTTTGCTCCAGTTCATTCAAATAGTGGATCGCCTGGGGAACAGTTGATTTAAGCAGAGGTTCAAGATCCTTTACAAACTCAATTATACTGGCCATCTGTTTTAATGCAAAGGTGAAATTCCGGGTATTTCTCATGGCTTCTTTAATTAAGGATACAAAATCTTCAAGCTGAAAACCGGCTTCCACTTCAGTGAGCTGATTGATTAACAGAGCAATGGCGTGGTTGCTGATGGGAATTAAATCGTTTTTTAATTCTGCAACCTGTTCACTGGTTTTAATCAGAGGCTGTATCTGGGTTTCAAGCCGTTCAAGCTTTTCCAGTATTAATTCTTCGTTAGTCATGCCCGCCTCCTATTCTTCTGTTGAAACTCTGGGCCAATGTTTTCCAGCCATTTCCATCTGAGGTTCAAGCGGCATGTCCTGCCCGCTTAAAAGAAGATTCCAGTAAACCCATTTAAACATCATTTTACCCCAATAGTTCATACTACTCTCACCCACAAGATCAAAAGGCCCTATACCCGGAAAGGGGAACTTGCCTGGAAGCGGTTCTGTCTTGTAATTAAAGTCAAAAAGAAATGCCTTGTCGTATCCGGAAACGATAAAGCAGGTTGAATGACCGTCAAAAGAGGGTTTGGGTGCTTTGCCGTCAATTTCAAGAAGGAGGTTTTCAACAATAATATCTGCCTCATAATGGGCAACAGAACCCGCCTTTGAGGTGGGTACATTTGTCGCATCACCCACAACATAAATGTTGTCATATTTTTCAGCCTTGAGCGTATAATCATCTGTCAGAACATACCCCATTCCATCGCCCATTCCTGAGTTCTCAATATATTCTGCCCCCAGGTTGGGCATGGTGGAGATAAAAAGATCATAGTCAATTTTGTCGCCCTTTGCAGATTCAATATATTTCCCCTCCTTGTTGACAACTGCAAGATCAAAGCTTGGGGTTACCAGAATCTCTTTCTCTTCTGCTGAAGCGGTCATAACTTTTGTTGCGATGGGTTTTGTAAAAAGACCCGTGTTGGGAGTGACAAATTCAATCTCAATATTATCCCTGCACCCATTTTTAGCAAAAAACCAGTCGGCCATAAAAATAAATTCCATGGGAACAACAGGACATTTGTGAGGCATTTCAGCAATATTAAAAATCATTCTGCCTTTTTCAAAATACTTCATTCTTTTGTATAAAGCAACAGCGCTTTCAAGGGTAAAAAATGTATGTTCATTGGATTTGGGATCCGCTTTCCAATCCTCAAGCCCTTCAATTTCTTCCGGAAAAGGCAGACACCCGGTGCCGATTATGAGATAGTCATAGGTATATTTACATTTCTGGCATTCAACTTCTCTTTTATCAGGATTGACACCGACAATTTCATCAAGGACAAACTCCACGCCTGGCGGTATAAAATCACGTTTTGGTTTCATACAGTCATCGGCCGTATAAATTCCAAAGGGGATAAAAAGCCACCCTGGCTGGTAATGATGCATTTCATCATTATCAATAATTGTGATTTTCCAATCCTTTCCCAACTCTCTTCTCAATTTAGCAGCACACATCGTTCCACCTGCGCCGGATCCAAGTATTACAATCTTTTTCATCTGCATTTCCTCATCTATAAATCAATAAAATTATTAAAAAGTTTATTATCTGCACTATTTTAATCTATACTATTTTAGTATGAAATGAATCGATTCAATTGTCAAGAAAAAATAAATTTAAAAAATAAATTGTGACCTTATACTTGATATTTATAAATAAATAATACAATAAAGAGGGGATATGAAAAACAAACTAATGATTAAAGATGGCAAAGATGCCGGATCTTATATTTTTGTTGAGAAACCGGTTCAACTGAAAAGGTTAAAAGAACAGACCGCCCATTTATTAAAATAGAGGAGTCCCAAATGATAACGACTTCAGAACTCAATGTCTGCATAAAAAAGAACCTGTTTGATGCCGTTCCCATGACTGTTGCAGTGATAGATAAAAATTTTAATATTGTTTATGCAAACAGCTTGTTTCAAGATGTCTTTGGTCCTTGGGAAAACAAGAAATGCCATGCGGTCTATAAAAATTCTGATACTTTGTGCAAAGACTGTAACGGGTCCAAGGCTTTTAAAGATGGACTCTCACGGAAAACTCAGGAGGCAGGATATGATAAAAATGGTGTTTTAACACGCTATATCAAACACACCATTCCTGTTGCAGATGAAAAAGGCCATATTCCATTTTTAGCAGAGATGTCAATTGACATCACACAGACTGAAAGAATTAAAAAAGAGCATAAACTGCTTTTTGACCAGGTTCCCTGCTGTATCCTGATCATAGACAGAAAGTTTAACATTATCAGGACAAATAAACAGTTTAAGAAAATGTTTAACCCTTTCAGGGGTGAATACTGTTATAAATTTTTAAAAGGCCTGGATACTCAATGTTCAGATTGTACTGCCCGTGATTCTTTTGAGGATGGCAAACTGCATACGGGTCACCATACATGGAAAACAGCAGAAGGGGAAGATATCCATTTTCAAATAACCACGGTTCCACTGGAGTCAGATAATGGCAAACCTGAATTTGTAATGGAGATGGCAGTTGATATCACAAAGACCCGGCAGCTTGAAAAAGAGAAGCTTGAAGCTGAGCGCCTTGCTGCAGTAGGGCAGACCGTTGCAGGTCTTGCCCATGGTGTTAAAAACCTTATCACCAGTCTTGAAGGCGGGATGTATATGCTGAGTTCAGGCATGAAAAAAAGCGATATTGAGAGAATTGGCAAAGGCATGGAGATATTAAACAGAAATGTGACGCGTGTTTCTACCTTTGTAAGAGAGTTTTTGGAGTTTTCAAAGGGAAGATCCATAAGCGTGGCTGAATGCCGCCCTGATAAAATTGCTGAAGAGGTTGTTCTCGCCTATGCAGCAAAAGCGGCCCAGTTTGGTATTCCTCTTGAAAATAGAACAGACACTAAAATAAAACCAGCGCCAATGGATTATGAAAATATTCTTGAATGTCTGACCAACCTTGTGGGAAATGCCATTGATGCCTGCCAGATGAGTGAAAACAAAGGCAATTGTTTTGTCCATGTCAAAGTTGATGAAATTGATGATGTGATTGTTTTTAAAGTCACTGACAATGGATGTGGTATGGATTATAAAGTGAAAAATAAAGTTTTTACCAATTTTTTTACAACAAAGGGAACCGGTGGAACCGGACTCGGGCTGCTCACATCAAAAAAAATTATTCAGGAACATGGCGGTTCAATTGATCTTAAATCAGAACCGGGACAGGGATCCACATTTAAAATTACCCTGCCGCGGAAAAGATTGCCACAACTTGAATAACGCTTTTAAGACCTGATTAAATGGCCAGAAAAAAACATGTTATTCTATTTCTTGGAGAGAGCAAAAACAATCTGCAGATGATTGCCGAATGTTTTGCCCTTGAAGTGAATGATAAAGATACTTTATGCATCAGCGCCTGCATGACACCGCCTGAACTGGATCCAGTTGCCACTGAAATTATGAAGGATTCAGGCATGCCACTATCCAAAATCCCCAGACGCTCCCTTATTGATATTGAACTTTTTATGTTTGATCTGATTATCACCCTTGGTGATTTTGATCACGACTGCAGACCCTCCCTGCAGGGAATGCCGCCCCATATTCACTGGGAAGTTCCAGATCCTCCTTCCAATGAAAACACGAATATCAGACATAAGCAGCTGATTTGTGCAAAAGATAAAATAAAACAGAAAGTTTTTACACTGTTTGATTCAGATCTTTTACATGCACTCTTTATTGCAAGAAGGAATTCAGAGCTTGTACTTGATAATCTGATGGATGGCGTCATGGCCCATACGACAAACAGAAGAATTTTCTTTTTTAACAAGGCTGCAGAAAAGATAACCGGATATAACCGTGCTGAAATTCTTGGTAAGGACTGTCACGAAGTCTTCCCTGGAAGATTTTGCGGAGGATTTTGTGATTTCTGCAGTGGAATCCCGGAAAAAAAAACAAAAATAAAACTAAAAAAAATTGATTTCACAAAGAAAAATGGGACCCGGCTGAAGCTTCACATGTCAATTATCTCCCTTGAAAATGAGTTTCATAAGGAGATAGGGGCTCTTTTGTCATTTAAAGATGATACAGAGCTGGATCAACTTAAAAGCAGGTTAAAACATCGTCATACCCTTGGCCGCCTTGTTGGAAGAGATCCTAAAACCCTTGAGCTTTTTAACCAGATCAGAGAAGTCAGCGCTTCCCAGGTTTCTGTTTTAATTGAAGGAAAAAGCGGTACGGGTAAAGAGCTGGTCGCCAATGCAATCCATGATATGGGTGTCAGATCAAAAAAACCCTTTGTTGCCATCAATTGCGGCGCACTGCCCGAAGGTATTCTGGAGAGTGAACTCTTCGGTCATGTAAAAGGCGCTTTTTCAGGTGCGGCCCGGGATCGAAAAGGTCGTTTTGAACTGGCACATGGCGGTACGATATTCCTTGATGAAGTGGGAGAACTCTCTTCGTCAATGCAGGTTAAACTTCTCAGGGTTCTGCAGGAGAAAAAATTTGAGCGGGTTGGAGGAGAGAAGACCATAAATGTTGATATAAGAGTACTCAGTGCCACCAATCAAAATCTTAGAAAAATGATGGCAGAGAAAAAATTCAGGAAAGATCTCTTCTACCGCCTCTGTGTTGTACCGATTAAACTCTACTCTTTAAAGGAGAGACCCCTTGATATTCCCATGCTTGTAGAGCATTTTTTAGAACTTATTGCCTCGGAAGTAAAAAGACCGGCATTAACAATTTCAAATGAGACAATGGATATCCTTTCAGCGTATGACTGGCCCGGAAATGTGAGGGAACTGCATAATATGGTTGAGTATGCCTATGTAAAATGCCATTCAGAGATCATTGAAAAAGAGCACCTTCCCCCTGAAATCATGAACTTTGATTTTGTTAAAAAACAGAAACCCGGGCCGGGTTTAAAGATATCAAAAGAGAATTTTTTTTCAGCACTCTCCATGGCAGAAGGCAATAAAAAAAAGGCGGCCGATATTCTTGGAATAAGCCGTGCAACCCTGTATAGATATTTTGACCACTACGGTGTTCATTAAAATCTTTTTAAAAATAAATATTTTCCAGATTTAAGTTGTCCAAGAATTCATACCCGCCCGGGTGGTCGTCAACCCATTCAAAGGGACGCCTCCAATAATCAACGCCGGTTCTTCTTTCTTGATTTTTTAGCCTGTTTTCGCTTCTTCTTTTTGGCTGAGGCCTTTTTCTTCTTTACCTTTTTTGCGGTTTGAATCAAACCATGATCCGGTGTTTTTTTATCCCCTTGATCAAAGCAGGCCCACCATGACATGGCGCCATGAAGGTCATCCAAACTGTCTCTTTTCAAATTCTCTCTGATCTCTTCAAGGCACCTTTCTTTCCCCATGCTCAGCGCTTCCTCGAAAT
>CAYZCC010000025.1:9013-15731 GCA_964476805.1 uncultured Desulfobacula sp. | reverse complement strand
GCCTCCTGATGTGACAACTTTATCCTCTTTTAAGGCAGTTCCTGCATGAAAGACAATCGTATCCTGAACCCTGCCGGCTTGATCAAGGCCAAAAATCTCTTCTCCAGTCTCATATGAGCCTGGATATCCGCCCGAAGATATGACAACGCACATGGCAGCCCTCGGATCTGTTTTTGTGGAGTGGTTATGCAGGGTGCCGTCACAGCAGGCTTCCATCAGAGGGACAAGGTCATTTTCAAGCCTCATTAGAATAGGCTGTGTTTCAGGATCACCCAGTCTTGTGTTAAATTCAAGGACTTTGATTTTATCCTGGTCCACCATGAGGCCTGCGTAAAGGATCCCTTTAAACGGCGTGCCCTCTTTGGCCATGCCTTCAACGGCTGGAATCATGACTTCATTCATTGCTTTAACTCTCAGCATGTGATCCAGTACAGGTGCAGGAGAGTATGCGCCCATACCTCCTGTATTGGGGCCTTCATCATTATCAAAAATTCTTTTATGATCCTGGGATTCCGGCAGAGGCAGAATGGTTTTCCCATCTGTCAGGACAATAAAAGAGGCCTCTTCTCCCTTGAGGCACTCCTCTACAATCACAACACTGCCTGCATCTTCAAAGATATTGTCATTGAGCATTGAATCAATGGTCTCATCTGCTTCATCAAGAGTAGAACATATGATGACACCTTTGCCTGCTGCAAGGCCGTCTGCTTTAACTACACAGGGTGCGCCAAGGGCTCTGGCATAAGTTTTGGCTTTGGATGCATCTGTAAAAGGTTTCCCCTTGGCACATGGAATATTATATTTAAGCATGTGCTGTTTTGAAAAATCCTTGCTGCCTTCCAGCCTTGAAGCCGCTTTACTTGGGCCGAACACTTTAAGGCCATTCTCTTCAAAAACATCTGCAATGCCTTTTACCAGAGGACCTTCCGGACCCACCACGGTGAGATCCATTTGATTCTTTTCTGCAAAGGCAGCCAGCGCATCAATATCTTCTGCATCGATGGGTACAGATTCAGCCAGCCCGCTTGTTCCGGCATTCCCCGGCGCACAATAGATTTTTTCCACCAGAGGGCTTTTTGATATTTTCCATACCAATGTATGCTCCCGGCCACCGCCTCCTACTACTAAAATTTTCATTTACGATCTCCTTAAATTTAATTTTTTATGTTCTTGAATTGCGAGCGCTATCAGTTGATCAAGAAGTGCTGTAAAAGAGTATCCTCCAACTTTGGCAGATTGTGGATAGAGACTTGTCGCAGTCATGCCCGGGATTGTATTGGTTTCAAGAACCTGCAGTTCATTGTTTTTTAGTATGAAATCTGTTCTTGAATACCCTTTTAGAAACAAGGCCTGATGCGCTTGCCTGGCAAGCTGCTGCACTCTTTTTGTGGTGCTGTCATCAATGCGTGCCGGACAGATCTCGTTGGTCTCTCCTGCAACATATTTTGCTTTGTAATCAAAAAATTCATGACCTTCCCCAGGGATTATTTCAATAACAGGCAGCGCTTCGAGATCATCATTGCCAAGCACGCCACAGGTGAGTTCAACTCCCTTGATATATTTTTCAACAATAATGGTGTCGTCATGTTTAAACCCCAGCTCAAATGCATCTTCAAGAAGGGTTTCATCTTTTACTATGGTCATTCCAACACTTGACCCGGCACAGGCCGGCTTTATCACCAGCGGCAGACCAAGTGCCTCTACAACCATTAATGGTTTGATCTTCTCATTCATTGAAAAGGCAAGATAGGGGGGGGTTGGTACCTGGGCATTTTCATAGAGTCTTTTGGCTGTCAGTTTATTCATTGCCACTGAGCTCCCCAGAACTCCTGCACCCTGATAGGGGATATCAAGCAGATCCAGAAGACCCTGCACTGTTCCATCCTCTCCAAAGGGGCCGTGAAGGATAATCAGTGCGGCATCAATGGCGTCTGCATCAGTGACAAGCTGCTTTAAATCAGTTTTTGGATCATAAAGGGTAATATCATATTTATCCTTATCAAGGGCATCCAGAACCTGCTTGCCGCTGTTAAGAGACACCTCCCTCTCTGAAGAGATTCCGCCGGATAGAAGAGCCAGTTTGATCTTTTCCATAATATAAAAAACTCCTTTAAATTATTTATCCTTGCAAAATATCCTGTTTTGCCTTTTTAAAAGCTTCTTTTTCCATAGTACCCTCTCATAGTCCCCTCTCATAGTACCCTCTCTCTTTCAAAGTTCTTTCATCATGAAGATTTTCTGATTTGTTTTATTGACACCATTCCACCCAGAAAATTGACTTCAACTGCCCTGTTCTGGAATTGCGGCATGGACAGAACCTCTTGATTTTTGAAAATCATGATATCTTCTTGACAAGACGGCTCTGGTATTCATTTGCCAGAATAGGGGAGCAGGGCCTGTGGCCTCTTGCTGTGCTCAATATTTGGTTAGAAGGTAATTCAGCTTTTTTTATTCTCTCTTCAACAACTGCCTCAAACCCTGGAATCATAAGCTTTTTGTCTCTCCTGAAGACTGTTTTGATCTGTTTTGTATCTACTATTGTGAAGTTTTAATTTTATTAAACCCGTATATTATTTGCAAGGGATATTTTCTTGACACTGTTATGGCAATACTGTATCAAATATCATTTTAACGTGATGAATTCATACTGAATGCAGATCAATATGTTAGCAGTCACTTTAAGATTACGCACACCCTGAGGACAAAACGATAATGAGTAAAAAAAAGAGCATAAGCCAGTTTAGAAATATAGGGATCATGGCCCATATTGATGCCGGTAAGACAACTGTTACAGAGAGGATACTCTATTATACAGGCAAATCATATAAAATCGGTGAAGTCCATGATGGCGAAGCGGTGATGGACTGGATGCAGGATGAACAGGACAGGGGTATTACCATAACATCTGCTGTGACCACATGTGAATGGAAAGAGAGTGTTATCCAGATTATTGATACGCCGGGGCATGTTGATTTTACAGTTGAAGTTGAAAGAGCTTTGCGAGTCCTTGATGGCGCAATTGCTGTTTTTTGTGCGGTGGGAGGTGTTGAACCGCAGTCTGAAACAGTGTGGAGGCAGGCGGACAGATATTCGGTTCCAAGAATGGCTTTTATTAACAAAATGGACAGAACCGGGGCAGATTTTTTTGCGGCGGTTGACTCCATAAAAGAGAAATTAAAGGCAAACCCTGTTATTATTCAACTTCCCATGGGATCTGAAGATAATTTTTCCGGTATTATTGATCTTGTCAATATGAAACAGATTGTCTGGGATGATGAAACAAAGGGTTCTGAATACTCAGAATATGAAATTGAAGAAAAATTTCAGGGAATTGCTCTGGAATACAGGGAGAAAATGCTTGAGGCAGTTTCCGAAGTCAATGATGATATCATGGAGAAGTATCTTTTTGAAGTGGATATCTCTGCCGGAGAGATCAATGAAGCCTTAAGAACTGCAACCATTGAAAGAGAGATGGTACCGGTTCTGTGTGGATCCGCACTTAGAAACAAGGGAGTTCAGCCTCTTTTGGATGCAATAGAATTGTTTCTGCCAAGTCCTGCAGATGTCCCTCCAATACAGGGTGTGCATCCTGAAACAAGTGAAAAACTGGAATTTTTACCCCATAAAAACGGGCCTCTTGCCGCTTTGATTTTTAAGGTTTCCATGATTGAAGGAAGGAAACTCTCCTTTGTCAGAATTTATTCAGGTAAAATTGAAGCGGGTTCAGAGGTATTCAATCCCCTGCTCAATAAAAAAGAGAAACTCTCCAGAATTCTGAAAATGCATGCCAATAAAAGAGAACGTCTCAAAGAGGCGGGTGCAGGAGATATTATTGGTATTGTGGGGCTTAAAAATTCAGGTACAGGAGATACGCTCTGTTCACTGGACCATCCTGTTTTCTTAGAAAGAATGAAGTATGAAGATCCTGTTATCTCCATTGCGATTGAACCCAAAACCCATGCAGACCAGGAAAGACTGGATGATGTGCTTGACAAATTTACTGTTGAGGACCCAACCTTGAAAGTGAGAAAAGATGAGGAGACAGGACAGACAATTCTATCGGGTATGGGGGAACTTCATCTTGAAATTATTATTTCAAGGATGCTCAAAGAGTTTAAAACCAATGTTAATGTTGGAAATCCCCAGGTTGTTTACAGAGAAGTCCTGACATCTGAGTCAGAAGGAGAAGCTGTTTTTGAACGGGAGATTTCAGGAAAGATGCATTTTGCAGATATAAGCATCTCACTTAAACCATTGAAAAGGGGTGATGGAATTACATTTGAATCTAAAGTCAGTGAGGATCAGATACCTGTTCAATATCTTCCTGTGATAGAAAAAGGGATTCGGGAAAGTTTTGAAGGTGGTTTTCTTAAAGGGTATCCATTTGTTGACCTTGCCGTTGTGCTTACCAGAGGCCGCTTTGATGACAGAAGTTCAGAACTTGCTTTCTCAGTGTGCGCATCCATGGCATGTAAGGATGCGCTGGAAAAGGCTTCCATATCACTGCTTGAACCAATAATGGAGATAGAGATTTTTGTGCCTGATAACTATATGGGGGATGCCATATCTGATCTCAATGCACGGGGCGGAAAAGTGGAATCAATTACTCCCAGAAGACCAGGCATCCAGATTGTAAAAGCTGCGGCACCCCTTGCCAGAATGTTTGGATATTCAACTGCACTGCGCTCGGTCAGCCAGGGCAGAGGTACGTTTTCCATGCAGTTTTCTAAATTTGATAGGGTTTGAATAAAATATTATCTGAAAAGGGTTTTTATTAATTAAAGCGTAAACTGATTAACAATATCCTGAAGTTTTGCGGCAAGCTTTTTAAGCTCTCCACTGTTTGTATCTACCTGTTTGCTGTGGTTTAAAACTTCATCACTGGAACTGTTCACATCTCCGATATCTTTGGCGATTTCACATGCAACACTACTGCTCTGGGCAATGTTTTCATTAACCTCCTGCAGCCCTGCTGAAGCCTGGGTCATATTTTCAGAAATCTCTTTTGTTGTTGCAGACTGCTCTTCCACTGCTGCTGCAATGGTTCCCACAATTTCATTTACATTTCCAATGATGTTTGAAACACTCTCTATCTCTCCTGCTGTATCAGAAGTGGAGTTTTGAATTTTTTCAATGCGCTCTTTAATATCATTGGTGGCCTCTGTTGTCTGGATGGCCAGCTGTTTTATCTCTTCTGCAACAACTGCGAATCCTTTACCTGCTTCTCCTGCCCTTGCAGCCTCTATTGTTGCATTCAAGGCAAGAAGGTTGGTCTGGGCTGAAATTTCTGAAATAACTTCTGTCACCTTGGAAATCTCTTGTGCGGCACTGCCAAGTTCATTCACTCTTTGGGTTACGCTGCCTGCTTTTTCCACAGCTTCCTGGGTCATTGAGTTTCCAGTTCCAGAGTTCTTTGCAATTTCATTTATGGATGAATTTATCTCATCGGTTGCAATGGAGACCGTATTGATATTGGTAGCAGCCTGTTCTGACGTTGCAGCTACAGAATTCATATTGGCACTCATCTCTTCTGCAGCAGCGGCAACAGATTCTGATTTGTCAGACATACCGGCTGCCTCTTTAGAGAGGGATGATGAAAGACCTGATAAACCAGTTGAAGATTTGGCCAGATGGCCGGCAGAATCGGTAATCTGATGGATTATTTTTCTTAAATTATCTGTCATGGTATTGGTGTCTTCTGCAAGACTGCCCAGTTCATCACTGGAAGCGAGCACTACCTTTTCTTTCAGATCACCTTTTGCTATCAGTTTTGTTACATCTGCCAGAGCAGTGATGCTTTGGGTCAGATAGCGGCTGATATATATTCCAAGAAGAACAGCAATCAATACAGCAATAACTGTCAGAACAACAAGAAATGCGATCCCGCTTTTCCTAGCTGAATCAGAATTTTTATGGGCGGTTTTCATATCTTTTTGAGCTTCTTTTATAAGATGTTCAAGCTCTTTATTAATTGAATATCCAGCATTGGACATGGCCAGAAGTTTTTCTGTTTTGGAGGCATCAAGTTTTTTATAGGTTGAACCTGAATAAGTCAGATATTCATCATGGGCATTCATAAGTTCTGTACAGCTCTTTCTGAATGCAATCCCTTCTTTGGCTGTTTTATTGATTTTTTTCAGGAGTTCTCTGGATGCCTGGGGAACAAGAGTACGTAACCCAAATTTTTTATACAGGTTATAGGATTTGCTTTTTTTAAATTTCTCAGACGATGTCCCGTATTGGAGCATTGCAATCCACATTTCAAATTGATCCAGCTTTGATATTATCTCATTTTTTGAATCATCAAGACCTGAGGATGAATGGATATATTCAAGTATCTTTTTTTCTATAGATTCAAGGGTCATTTCTGCTCTCATAACAGAAAATCCAACAGGAACTTTCTCTTTTATAACCGTATCAGTGGATTGTAACACTTTGTTAAGGATAAAAATCCCGCCAATACCTGATAAAAGTACCAGCGCTGCAAGGAGTAAAAAACTGAAGATCAGTTTTTTTTCAATGGTAAGTTTCATGGTTTCATTCCAACTATGTTTAATTTAATCTTATTTGTATTCACTGTGTATTTTTTTCACTATTCAGTAAAAAATAAATTTAAGCAAGTGATTTTTTCTGTTCTGCAATTTTTTTTAAAAACGCTTCCGCTTTTTTAATAAGTTCAGGATCATCAAGTGTTTTTAAAGCCTTATTAAAATGGAAT
>CAYZCC010000025.1:0-9003 GCA_964476805.1 uncultured Desulfobacula sp. | reverse complement strand
ATATCGTAGTACTGTCCAAGGTAAAAATGGGAAACCCCCTCTTTTTTTCCCCGGGACATTATATCTGCCAGATTATAATAGGCTTTGGGATATAAAGAGGGTTCTTTGTCAATAACTGTTTTAAGATATTTTTCAGCCGGTTTCAGATTCGCCATTTCAAGATAAGCCTGACCCAGATGAAATTTTGCCATAATTCCCATGACAGGATCTGATTTCACACCTTCCAGGACATTGATGGCCTTGTCCGCTTTGCCGTCAAGAAGATAAATTCTTCCCATCTCAAGGAGTATTATTGGGTCAAAAATATTTATGGACAATGCTTTTTTAAAGTGTTCCAATGATTTCTTTCTCATGAATTCTCTGGCATAGACAAGACCCATTCCATAGTGCAGGGCAGGGTTTAAAGGATCACTCTCCAGTTGAGTTTTCAGAAGATTAAATGTTGGTTTAATGTCAGCATAAAGTCCGAGAAGCCTGTATTTAACCATATCAAACCTGTAATCTTCTCTGCATAGCGCTTTTTTGGGAGGCGGTGCATAATCTGAAAGAATTGTGTCAACACGGGCAATTCGTTTCCCGGTTCCAGGATGGGTTTTAATATAGTCAGGAATGGCTTCAACTCCCCTGAAATCTGATGCCCTTATTTTCATTAAACCGGATTGAAGTCCCTGTGGGGGAAAACACGACTCTTTTAAAAACATGATTCCCTTTTCATCAGCTTCTGTCTCATTATCCCTTGTAAACGCCAGCATGGCAGTTTGGCCAACAGCTATTGAACCGTGCATCATTGCACTTCCGGCATCACTATCTGATTGGGTCCCGATGATGACGCCTGCCAGCATTCCTGCAAGGCTTCCGATACTGACAAGTTTTGACCGGTCAATTGATTCAGCGACATGCCGGCTTGCTGCGTGGGCAATCTCATGGGCGATAATGCCTGCCAGTTCATCAATGGAGTCAAGGGATGTTATCAATCCTCTATAGATAAAGATGTTGGCAGCAGGACTTGCAAAAGCATTAGAGACATCATCGTTTATAAGGTAAAATGAATAGGCAAAAGGCTGGGCAGGCAGAAAAGAGAGGATATGGTTTCCCACACGGTTAATCATATGTTCAGCAATGGGGTCCTTTAATATCATCTGCTGTTTTTCTACCATCTGCATGAATTTTTTACCTATTTTTTTCTCCTCTGGAATGGATATGGCCATGCAGTTGTTCACACAGGAAAAGAGGAGTGTGAAAAGGGTAAAAATGATCACAAACGGATAAGATTGTCTTTTAAATAGTAACAAATTCAGTATATTCCATTGCTATTTCAATTCTAAAATTATGGTTATCTATTTTAAAGGAGAGACGTCTGTGTTCCCGGTAGTCGGAATCAATCACAAGGGTAATGGCACTGTTAAGAGTCAGCGCTTTAGGCTGTCCAAAATTAGCATTCAGACCATACTTCTTTTCAACATCCTTGGTAAGGTGTCCCATTGTCTGGTTGGTAATTTCTCCAATGATTTCGGTTACCTCAGGAGAAGCAACCGTGACAGCAAGTTCCTCTTGAGGCATTCCCATTACCTGCATATGGGATTTATATATTGTAAATGCAGCATTGTCGGAAAAATTCATAACCAGAAGCCCGTTATAATCGCCGTCAAACGGTACAAAACTTGTAAGATCCGGCTTCATGGAGACTTTAGGTATTTTCTGGATGGTTGAAGAGTATGTCACTTCAAGCTGCGTAGCAGCCTCCAGTGTCTGCCGGGTTGTTGTTACAAGTATCTTTGCAATCTCATCAATGGATATTTTAGAGGGTCCCATTTTTTCTCCTTTGAGATAAGATGATGAATGTTATCATCATTTATTGTCAATAAAATTATTATCAATAAAATTATTATCAATAAAATTTGACAAAAATGCAATAACTATTAGGTGAGTTTTCGTTCAAACACTATTTTGGGATACTGCCCTCTACATTATCAACATAATACATAATGCTCAGAAGATCAGATTTTGATGCTTTCTCTCCGGCTTTAATTCTCAGGTTTCCTTGATTGTCTTTAATGGGGCCGGTAAAAGGTTCAAATACTTCAGCACCCTGTTTCATCTGCTCATAACGTTTTACAACAAGGTCATAGGCAGAGATTGTACCCAACTCTTTTGAGTCAACCATTGCATCTTTCAGCGGCTGGACAAATTTTGGATTAATCATATCTGTTTTACTGCCGCCAAGAAGGGCCGCTTTCTCTTTTGCAAGCCACCAGATATCTTCATTTGTCCATGTGCCATTATGAATGCTTTCAAGGATTTTAACGTAGATTACACCCCAGTCCATGAGCTGACCTGAAACAACTGAATCAATGCCATAGGGCTGCATTTCTGAATAGTGGCTGAAGGTGTAAATCTGTTTTCCTTTTTCACTGTGGCTCTGCCCCACTTCAATGACAGTTGGCGTATCTTCGCTAGAAGCAAGGGCATCACAGCCTTCTGTAATCAATGCTTCAGCAGCCTCTTTTGCCTTGTCAGGCGCGTACCATGCATATATCCATTTTACACTCAAAGTGGCTTTTGGATTGGCGGTTTTTATGCCAAGTGCATAGGCATCAATGTGGCGGACTATTTCAGGAATTGGGAAGGTTGCCACATAACCGATCTTATCTGTTTTTGTCAGGGCGCCTGCCATTATTCCATTCAGGTAGTACATCTGGTAGAGATCACCAAAATATGTTCCGACATTGTCAGAACGTTTAAATCCTGAACAGTGCATGAAAATATTTTCAGGATATCTTTTACCTGCTTTAATGGTTTCTTCCATGTAGTTAAAGCTTGTGGTAAAAATAACATCACATTGCTGCTTTTGAACCAGCCTGTTCATAACCCCTGGAAGGTCTGATTCTGAAACAGATTCTACAATAATGGTTTCAAGCCAGGGAAGCTCTTCTTCTGCAAATCTTCTCCCTGTATCATGGGCATGGGACCATCCGTAATCGCCCACAGGACCTATATATACAAATCCTGCTTTTAGTTTTTGGGTAAATTTTTCAACTTTTTTGGCCAATTCATCTATTTTATCAGCTAATCCAGCAAGTTGCTGTTCCAATTTTGAAGTGTCCGCTTGTTCTTGTTGACCGCATGAAGTAAAAAAAATACTGAATAAGAAGACAAATAGAAATAGCAACGGTATTATGATAATTCTTTTTTTCATTTTTGTTTACTCCTTTTAAAGTTGATTAGAATATAGTGCTTTGAAAATCGTACTATATTCCATCAAACACTATTTTGGGATACTGCCCTCTACATTATCAACATAATACATAATGCTCAGAAGATCAGATTTTGATGCTTTCTCTCCGGCTTTAATTCTCAGGTTTCCTTGATTGTCTTTAATGGGGCCGGTAAAAGGTTCAAATACTTCAGCACCCTGTTTCATCTGCTCATAACGTTTTACAACAAGGTCATAGGCAGAGATTGTACCCAACTCTTTTGAGTCAACCATTGCATCTTTCAGCGGCTGGACAAATTTTGGATTAATCATATCTGTTTTACTGCCGCCAAGAAGGGCCGCTTTCTCTTTTGCAAGCCACCAGATATCTTCATTTGTCCATGTGCCATTATGAATGCTTTCAAGGATTTTAACGTAGATTACACCCCAGTCCATGAGCTGACCTGAAACAACTGAATCAATGCCATAGGGCTGCATTTCTGAATAGTGGCTGAAGGTGTAAATCTGTTTTCCTTTTTCACTGTGGCTCTGCCCCACTTCAATGACAGTTGGCGTATCTTCGCTAGAAGCAAGGGCATCACAGCCTTCTGTAATCAATGCTTCAGCAGCCTCTTTTGCCTTGTCAGGCGCGTACCATGCATATATCCATTTTACACTCAAAGTGGCTTTTGGATTGGCGGTTTTTATGCCAAGTGCATAGGCATCAATGTGGCGGACTATTTCAGGAATTGGGAAGGTTGCCACATAACCGATCTTATCTGTTTTTGTCAGGGCGCCTGCCATTATTCCATTCAGGTAGTACATCTGGTAGAGATCACCAAAATATGTTCCGACATTGTCAGAACGTTTAAATCCTGAACAGTGCATGAAAATATTTTCAGGATATCTTTTACCTGCTTTAATGGTTTCTTCCATGTAGTTAAAGCTTGTGGTAAAAATAACATCACATTGCTGCTTTTGAACCAGCCTGTTCATAACCCCTGGAAGGTCTGATTCTGAAACAGATTCTACAATAATGGTTTCAAGCCAGGGAAGCTCTTCTTCTGCAAATCTTCTCCCTGTATCATGGGCATGGGACCATCCGTAATCGCCCACAGGACCTATATATACAAATCCTGCTTTTAGTTTTTGGGTAAATTTTTCAACTTTTTTGGCCAATTCATCTATTTTATCAGCTAATCCAGCAAGTTGCTGTTCCAATTTTGAAGTGTCCGCTTGTTCTTGTTGACCGCATGAAGTAAAAAAAATACTGAATAAGAAGACAAATAGAAATAGCAACGGTATTATGATAATTCTTTTTTTCATTTTTGTTTACTCCTTTTAAAGTTGATTAGAATATAGTGCTTTGAAAATCGTACTATATTCCATTGACTGCCGTCAACAAATTGTTTTTTTTTAAAGATCCTTGACGGCAATTTTTGCAAGATAGTTTTTGATTTGTTCAGTGGAAGGCGGTGTTTTAAGATATTCTACATCTTCCGTATAATCTATATCCTTAAAGTAGCTGAGTTGAGCTCTGAAAAGTTTTTCTGAAAAGAGCTGCCCATAAATTGAATTTGAGATTTCAACAATAACTTTGATTGAACAATAATTTTTAAGGATAAAATAGAGATCAACATAGTCTTTCCATTTTGAACGTGATCCAAGTGCAAATGCTTTCATGGAAGCTAATTGCAGCAAGTCAGGGGTGTTAATAATATTTTCAAATTGATTGTTTGGCTTAATTATATAAGGATATTCGAAAAATGTTATTTTCACTCCTCGTATAATAAGATTTAACTGCTCTTCTACTCTTCTTGTAACAATATAAGTGTGTCCATGGGCTGTGATTGTATCCAGGATTCTTTTTGGGGCAAGTCTGTCTGATTTAAACAGGTCAAAATCAATTGATCGTCTATGCCCTATTTGAAGCGCAATGGCTGTGCCTCCAACAAGATAAAACTCTTTTTTAAACTGTTCTATCAATGGAAGTAATTCGATTTGGTCTTTATTAAGAATCTTTTTGTACATTGCTTTTCAGATAAAGTAAAAAGAAATTATATATTTCAGGATAGTAGTTGTTTTTTTTTCTACCTTTAGCAGCTGTTAATTTATTCAATACATGCGCTTTACCCATGACATCAATCAAATGGATGCTGCTTTCCAAAGTGCCATAATTCAAGATAGTTTCCAGAAGCAGATCCTCACTTATTTCTCCTTTTTTTTCTTCTGGTGTGTACCAGAAAAGATGACGGTTCGCTTTTATTATTGCTTTAATTTCCGGAGTGTTTGTCATACGCTGTCAATCCAAAGATTTATCTGTGTTTTTTAATATTTTATTCTACCTGTTTCTTGAAAATAAAGCAAATTTGCAATCTGGATATTTCTGGTACTCTATGAACAGGCTGAAGAAGATCTTGATCCGCACCATGTGATTGTGATTCCTCCTGATAAAAAACAGGATAAAACGACGACTGAATAGCGATGGCTTTCTATCCGCACATACCGTATAAAACTGCTCCCGCTATTCTCCGAATTTTAATCGTTTAAGTGTCTGTCGGTTCAAGCGAATATCCATTTTCAGGTTTTTTCAACTTGACATATGAAAAATGTTGAGTTAAAATTTGTTTTTTTTATTAAGCATTAGGAGCCAGTGATGAGTATTGGTGCCCATATTCTAAAAACCCTTGATTTTTTTGTAGATTTTAAGCAACATGAGTTGGAAGCATGTGCAGCAGTGCTTAAATCCAGGATTGTTGAGGCCGGCGAGATTATAATTGAACGAGGGACTCCGGCGCTCACTTTCTTCATTATCCTCTCCGGAACTTATGAGGTCTCTTTTAAAGGAGATCGTTCGATTATTTTAGAGCAGAAGGGTGAGGTCATGGGCTGGTCGACAGTTGTCCATCCATTTCACTATACAGGAACCATTACCGCCCAAAAAGGCGGAGAGGTGCTGGAAATATCGAGCAGGGGTTTTTTTGAACTGATCCAGGGAGACAATGCGCTAGGTGAAAAGATAATGAAAAAAATTGACAACATCGCCTCAGAACGGCGAACGATAGCCGCAGGATTACAATAAATGAGAGAGGAGGATCAAATTTGTACGGATTAGAAGCCATAAGCGCCAATAATGGCTGGGTAATGGCCATTACCGGGCTGCTGATAGTCATGTCGGGATTAATCATCCTGTCCATTATCATCTCTCAACTGCATAAACTGGTCGCCATCTTTGAAAAAAAAAACAAACAGGCCACAGAACCCCCAATTAAGAGCAAGGTCAAGAGCAAGAATGAGATATCTGTTCCCAGGATATTTCCAAGCGACATTCTGGAAACAGCCAAAATCTATCAGATGCTTATTGACAAGCTTGAACAACCTTTTGAATTGAGAGATCTTTACCAGGTTGCTGAGCAAAACAATTTTCCGCACCCTATTCTGACGGTCAGCCGTCTCAGAAATGCCGGAATACTGATACGTGAAGATGAGGGATTATTTATTTGGAACAGATGAATGATCACAATCGGACCATAATGTGCTCATAATTGGATCATAATGACTTACAAACGATACCCGAAACAACGACACACAAACATTAAAGTTATGAACACCCGCCCAATAAGACTGAGGCGTTATGAATAACTTTATAGTGAAACACACACAATAATTAGGAAAAGAAGAATGGAACTGCTTCTCCAGTTTTTAACAAATACCGGATTTTATCTTGCAGACTATCGAAACTTTATTATGCTGGTCATCGGCTCTTTATTTGTTTACCTGGCCATTGCCAAACAGTATGAACCCCTCCTGTTACTGCCTATTGGTTTTGGTGTTCTGGTAGGTAATATTCCATTTTTTAAAGGCTTCGGACTGGGAATTTATGAGGCAAACAGTGTCCTGCACTATCTCTATTTCGGTGTAACCAGCGGCATCTATCCATCCATAGTGTTTCTTGGACTCGGGGCGATGACAGATTTTTCCTCACTACTGGCAAGGCCCAAACTTATGCTTTTAGGTGCGGCCGCTCAGACCGGCATCTGGGCAACACTATTGAGTGCGCTGGCATTGGGTTTCATGCCGAAAGAAGCGGCATCCATCGCTATTATTGGGGGTGCTGACGGACCCCCCTCAATTTTTTTAACCGCCAAGCTGGCACCTCACCTGATCGGTCCAATAGCCATAGCCGCCTACTCGTATATGGCACTGATCCCCATTATTCAGCCACCGATCATGCGGCTTTTGACTAGCCGCAAGGAGCGGATTATCCGTATGCCCGAACCTCGTTCGGTATCTAAAAAAGAGCTGATGATCTTTCCTGTGGTTGGCCTGTTCCTCTGCTGTTTTCTGGCGCCGGCTTCCATTCCGCTGCTGGGCCCTTTTTTCTTTGGTAATATCATGAAAGAGTCCGGTGTGGTTGATCGCCTGGCCAACACTGCCCGCACAGCGGTCATTGATACGGCGACAATCTTTTTAGGGCTCACTGTTGGCGCATCAACCCAGGGTGATGTCTTTCTCACCGCCAAATCAGTCGGTATTTTTCTGCTGGGTGCTGTTGCATTCAGCATTGCCACAGCATCAGGCGTTATTTTTGCCAAGATCATGAACCTCTTTATGAAAGAAAAGATCAATCCGCTGCTTGGGGCAGCCGGAGTTTCAGCAGTTCCCGGTTCAGCACGTGAGGTCCATCTAGTGGGTCTTAAGGAAGATCCAACTAATTTCCTGCTGATGCATGCCATGGCCTGTAACTCTTCAGGCGTCATAGGGTCGGCTGTCTGCGCCGGTATACTATGGAGCTTTATAATGTAAGGATTAACGGGTTGTAGTATTCCTCCGAGGCGTAAAATTTTTTCCCAACGCAGTAATTGGGCAGATTAGCGGTTTTCGGTCGGGCACTATGTAACGACCTGTCGAGGAGAGATAGTTTTGGCCAAAAAAAAACAGATAGTTGTACCAAAGGAGAAGGCTGTTTTCTGGATGGATGAAAATGGGGACTGGTCTAATGAACATGGCAAATTTGAACATCCTAAAATTATAAAATATTTTCATTCTTCCATTAAAAAAGATGAAGACGGATATTATCTGTTTCAACAAACGGATGCGTATGAAGAAAAAGTCTATTTTCCTTATAAAGAGACCGCTTTGTCTGTTATTGATGTAAAGGGGGATGACAATATTCTCCTTGAACTCAATAACAGTGACACAATAAAATTAAATCCAGAGCAGCTGTTTGAAAAGGATGACAAACTTTTTCTTAAAACCGATGAACACACAATTAAATTTACAGACCGTTCACTTTTAAAGATTTCAAAATTTCTCCAGGAAGAGCAGGGGCAACTCTTTTTTAAAATCAAAAACAGGCGCTATCCGGTTCTACAATAAACAGTTTACTGCCAGGTTAAAGCAGGTTCAAAACCAAGAGTTTTTCTCTTGTCATATCTTTTATGGTCTTTTCATCGAATTTACTCACTAAATATCAAAACTTGAGGAGGTCACCCCATGTTGCAGGGTAGAAAAAAAAACAATTTTGATTTTTTGGGGGGAAGTCTGGAGAGATGGGGGAAGTCTGGAGAGAATTGATTGGTGGGGTCGGGGGGTCGGGGCGGAGAGATTTGAACTCCCGACATCCTGCTCCCAAAGCAGGCGCGCTACCAGACTGCGCTACGCCCCGTTAACCAAAACTGGACATGAACACAATAAAATAAGATATCATAATAAACAGTAAAATCAAGATTTTTCTTTTTTCAAATTTCTTGACACATTTATATAAAATAGTTATTTTAAAAATCTTTGTGTAAGGTGCTTAATATGCA
>CAYZCC010000024.1:14131-15833 GCA_964476805.1 uncultured Desulfobacula sp. | reverse complement strand
CAAATGAAACGGTAATCAATAAAAAAAGGATTTTCACATGAGCGGGATCACCTCAGCCCTAAACATAGCAAAATCAGCGATCATGGCTCAGCAATACAGCCTCAGTGTCACAGGAAACAATATTGCCAACGTCAACAATCCTGATTATGCCCTGCAGGATGCCTATCACATAAATGCGGATCCCTTATCATATGCCGGTTACATATTCGGCACCGGTGTTGACATATCCCAGATTCAGCAATCGGTTGATCAGTTGCTGGAAAACCGATTGACCGATGAAATTTCCAATCAGGCGGCTATGGAAGAAGCAGAGTCCTATATGTCTATTATTGAAAGCATATGTAACGAGACTTCAGGGGCCAGCCTGAATTCTGCTATCAGCGATTATTGGAATGCATGGCATGACTTAGCCAATAACCCTTTGGGGACATCTGAAAGGATACAAATTTATGAGATAGGGCAGATGGTCAGTGACCAATTTAATATTGTGGCCTCTGATCTATTCCAAATTAATCTGGATCTTACAGATGAAATTTCTGCGACAATCATACAGATCAATTCCTTTGCCTCCCAGATTGCCAATCTGAACAAAGAAATCCTTAAAATGGAATCCAGCCAACAGGCCAATGATCTGAGGGATGCAAGAAACGGCCTCATTGACGATATGGGGCAATTGATCGATGTGGATGTCATTGTTCAGGGAGATGGTTCCTATCTTATTAATGCCGCAAATGGTGTGACCCTGGTCAACGGGTTAGAAAGCAACCAATTGAGCATGGATCAGGATCGTATTGTCTGGCAGAACACCAGTGCATCAAGGGACATCACCGATGATATAACAGGGGGAAAACTTTCTGGATGGCTGTCTGTCAGGGATGAAATTCTCCCTAAATGTCAGGCCCAGGTAAACGAACTTGCCAAAGAAATGATATGGGTCATCAACTATCAACACTCCCAGGGTGCCGGTCTGGACTATATCTCACAAGCCACACTCGGCACATACAGTGCAGATGATTCCGGATGGCTCTCGTCTCTTGAATTTGGCAATAAGATTGACTACTCAAAAGATTTTGCCATGTGGGTTGAAGACACCTCTTCTGCTGAATCCGAATTTCGTCATATCCTCATGGATATGGGGATTTCCCAGGCCAGCCTCAGCAATTGGCAGGGAACGACGCCGGGTGCGGAACAATATGCTTACCGGCTGACCGTTGTAGACGATGCTGTTATCGGGGATAAGATCGTTGCCCAGTCAAGCGGTCAGGGGCTTGGAGAAGTCTGGGGGACGGACAGCGGAGGCGTGGCAGCAGCATTGGATACGGTCTTGGCCGAACAGATTCTGACCCTTTCCGGAGGTGACACGGGCACACATAGAATTGAAATTGGGGATTCGGGCAATGATGCCATTCGATCGGCTGCGGTTATCGCAGAAGAGTTGAATAAAGTTGAGGGCATCAATGCCTATGCATCGTCATCCTCGCTTGAATTCGGTCTTGACAGCATCTCAAATGCAGACGATGGAGATATCATACAGTACACATTGTATGTTGACGGCATCCAGTACCAGCAGTCTTTTACGGTTGATTCATCTGCAGGAAGTCTTGAGGAGCAGTTTGAGATTTCACTGGAAGAAGCAACAACCGCCTTGAATACCCTCAACTCCGATACAGACCTGTATGCAGACAGTCTCGCACTAAAAAGT